>PFAP01000011.1:93884-99641 GCA_002773615.1 Candidatus Falkowbacteria bacterium CG10_big_fil_rev_8_21_14_0_10_39_11 | reverse complement strand
GGATGGACGGTAAAACGCCTATGGAACGATTAAATGAACTGGCAAGTGTAAACTTGACGCTGCAATGCCACAAATGTTGACAAAATACTTCCTGAGTGATATAATGTAATGTTCAAATCCAGATAACACAGGAGGGTCAAGAATGGAACAAAATCAGGATAGAGATCAATTGTCCAAGCGGATCAAGCGACTGGATTTATACACTGAGTTGTATAAAGCTGGTGAATATTTGAGTGCATTTGTAATGATAGGGTGTTGGTTTTTTGGTATGGTGCTTTTGCTTAATGTGTCTGACATTCCAGCGGATGAAAAATGTCAAGCATTTTGGGTCATGATGGGATTGTTTGGTGCTAGTCTTGGATTTCTTGGTTTGGCCTTTGTTTTGTGGCAAATGATGATCAAAACAATGAGGCAAAGTGTTGATCTGGGGATTCAATTGAAGATTATTCAGTCTGCAGAATGTTTTGAGTAAGTACTTGAATTAACGATTCAAGTTCTTTTTTTGTTTCAATAATGAATGGTTTGACATAAAGTTCGTTTGATGTTACGATTAGTTTATAACTCCACGAAGGGGGGAGATCATGAATGAAAAGCAAAAGATGACTGTAGTTGGTGTGCTTGTAATTGGAGCTATGATTACTGCGGGTATGGGTGTTTTGCTGGGAGTTAGGTTTGAAAATGTTCCTCATAGTTTGGGTCTGTTAATTTGTGCTTTTACATATATCCTTTTTGGCGCAGCGTTGATGGAAATCACGAGAGAAAAGCATGTGTTTGTGCTGTTTGTAGGAACAATAATTTCGGCCGGAATTGATGTTATGGTCGGAATTCAATTTGATAACACTGGGCATTTTGGAGGGTTGTTGATATATGCTCTTGTTTATATGATGTATGGAGGAGAAATTATAAGAGCTCTGAAGCGGATTCAGCGTGAAAATAATGGTTAATAATGTTAAAACGGTAAGATACCGTTTTTATTTTTTTAAATTTTTATATATAAAGTCTAAAATAAGGTAAATTTCAGCTATTGACAATAAATATGTAATATTGTAAAGTGTAATGTTAATTTGAAAAAGGGTAAGTACCAGTTGAATGTTTAGATTCTGAAATTCACCTACGTTTCAGCCTTCATAAAAATTATGGCTGACAAGAAAACTTCCGCTTACGCCAAGGCTTCAGCGGACAAGCCGGCGGGTAGGCAAGTCCAGGATGACAAACAGCGGGAAGCTCCCTTATCAATTATTAATAATTATGACTATTCAATTGACCACAATCAAACTAATGAGTATTTTGCGTGGATTGGCATATAAACTACGTGGCCTGGTTTTTGATTTTAAAAAACCAGTAGGCGAAGTTTATGAGTGGGATTTATATTTATCATTAAGTTATTCAATGTTTAGACCCTAAAATAAGTTCAGGGTGACAAACACTTGAAGTGATGAATATAAGTCCTACTCAGTCGAGTGGGATTTTTGTTTATTGACAACAGAAGACGGACAACCAAAGGAGATGGACAATGTCTGAACTCAATTGGGATGATAAAATTGCTGATGAAGATCGTAATGCCAATTTTTTCTTTAGTGCCTTGAAGGTGTTGTGGCGGATGATGGGGCAGTATCGCTGGGGGATTTTGGCTTCATTTGCCTTTCTGGCGATCAATCAGGGATTGAACGTAACGTTTCCATATTTGTGGAAATTGATTTTTGATCAAATCCCGCAACTGCTTACCGGAGAATTGAAATTTTACAAGCTAGTCATTTTTATTGGTGGCATGTTTGGATTGGGATTTATCAATACAACGTTTTGGCATTTTGTAATTCAGATTCGGTTTGCTCGCAATCTGATCAAATTGGAAAATTTTTGGCCGGTACAAGCTCAGAAAAAATTATTGTCATTGTCAGTTGGGTATCATGAAAAAGAAAATACCGGCAAGAAGATCAGCAAGATTGACAAGGGCTGCGACAAGATGGTTGATTCAGTATCAAAGTTGTTTTGGGAGTTGGCTCCGCAAATGTTCTACTTGGTGATTAATATGATTTTTGTCTTGGTTATTGATTGGCGCTTGGGTTTGATATTTTTTGTACCGTATGTGATGATTTTTTATGTTGGAATCAAGAAATGGGACAGTTTTGTGGCTGATTG
Source organism: Candidatus Falkowbacteria bacterium CG10_big_fil_rev_8_21_14_0_10_39_11 (assembly GCA_002773615.1). Taxonomy (GTDB): domain Bacteria; phylum Patescibacteriota; class Patescibacteriia; order UBA11705; family UBA11705; genus UBA11705. Next base: position 97,502 of record PFAP01000011.1, on the reverse strand, counting down.
GGAGCAGTGGGAAAAATATCGAGAAGAATCTAGTGGATTTTTTTGTCAGTCAATTATCAATGTCAGAACGGTACAGAATTTTGTTCAGGAAAGAAGAGAGGCAGCGAGACTTCAGGCAGTTCGCAGCAATATGACGACTTTGGATATTGGAATCAATAGAAATACAGAAAGTTTTTTCTGGAAATTTTCCACATCATTGCAGTTGGTGTTTTATTCGACGATTTTGGTGGGTTTGTGGTTTGTGTATCAAAAAGAAATTACGATTGGATCTTTGATTTTTCTGATTTTGACTGGCAACGTGATTATGTCGAATATTTATGGCATGATTAATAGTTACTCGGCAATTATTCGGAGATTGGTGGCTGTCGTCAGGATGGAAAAACTTTTGCAGAAAAAGTCTGATATTGAAAATCATGTAGATGGAATAGTACCGAATGACTATCAGGGACATCTTGAATTGGATAATGTTCAGTTTGTTTATCCCGGTAGCGAAAAACCGGTAATTGATAATTTGACTTTGCAGGTACCGGCCGGGAAAATGGCAGCTTTGGTTGGTAAAAGCGGTGAAGGCAAGACTACACTGATCAGACTTTTGGCTCGTATGTATGATGTCACGGATGGCGTAATCAGTTTGGATGGACAAGATATTCGAAATTATGATTTGTGGTGGTATCGCAAGTTGTTTGCGGTGGTGCAGCAGGATGTGGATGTGTTTGACACGACTATTCGCGAAAATATCGTTTACCCATATCCGGATGCGACGGTTGAAGAAGTTCAAGAAGCGGTCAAAGCAGCTCATTTGCATATAATGATTGGAGATGCGGAACGGTTCCCCAACGGATTGGAAACTCAAGTGGGTGAACGAGGAGTGAAATTGTCCGGTGGTGAACGTCAACGAGTGGGTATTGCTCGAGCATATATTTCTTTGTTGCATGGGGCAAAAATTCTTATTCTTGATGAAGCAACGTCAAATCTGGATTCAGAGGCGGAGCGGGCGATTCAAAATATGATCAATGATATTCGCAAGCGTTTGGATATTTCACTGATTGTGATCGCTCATCGGTTGTCGACGATCAAAAAAGCGGACCTGATTTATGTTTTGAATAATGGTGGAGTGAAAGAATCGGGAAATCATGAGAAATTGATGAACCGAAATGGATTGTATGCCAGTTTGGTGGAATTGCAGCAGCTGGGACAGGTTAAATGATTTAAGGGTGTTAAGGTGAAAAATATAATACTGAAACAGCAGTGTTATATGTTGACAAAATTATTTTTTGTGTTAGAATCGGATAGCTCCTCACAATCAATAGGAAGGTCCAATGGTCAGAAAAGACCGAACCTTGGAGGCCTTGGCTCGAAAGCAATCTAATGATTGGAAGGCGGCACTAATAATTTTCGGTAGCTTGTTTGTTGGTTTTGCTCTCTGTTTGTATTTTGGATAAATATTAAATACTGTAATATCAGTATTTTTTTGTTTGTTTACATTAAGACTATAAAGTGGTGGTCTAGGCTTGGGTTCTTTACAAAGTTTTATTTTATTTGTATAATTGATCACAGCATTTGTATGTCAAAAAATAGCTTGTAGCTTATAGCTTTTAGTGGTCAAACTAGAAGTCATAAGCTAACAGCTAATAGCTTCCAATCAAATATGGGAAATCAGAAAAAAATATCAATAAGAGGGGCTAGAGTTAATAATTTAAAAAATGTTAATGTTGATATTCCTCGAGACAAATTTGTGGTAATTACCGGTTTGTCCGGGTCGGGGAAATCATCACTGGCTTTTGATACTATTTACGCTGAAGGACAACGACGATATGTCGAAAGTTTGTCTTCTTATGCCCGTCAGTTTTTGGAAGTCAAAGAAAAACCAGACGTTGATAGAATCGATGGTTTGTCACCGGCGATTGCTATTGATCAAAAGTCAGTGGTTCAAAATCCAAGATCAACAGTGGGAACAATTACCGAAATTTATGATTTGATTCGTTTGATGTATGCTCGAATTGGTCGATCTCATTGTCATATTTGCGGCACAGAAGTGAGAAAGCAAACAGTGGATGAAATTGTAGATAAAATTTGGAAGATTAATAGTAAAGTTAATGTAACAATTTTGGCTCCAGTCGTTCGAGAAGAAAAGGGAACTCATAAAAAAGTATTGGAAGAAATTAGAAAAGCCAATTACTATCAAATTCGACTTGATGGAATTGTTTATAATATAGAAGAAATTGATGAACTAGATATTGATAAAAATTCAAAGCATACAATTGAGGTGGTGATTGATCGGGTGTTGCTCGATGGGGATAAAGAAGTTAAGACTCAGTTGAGAGAATCGGTAAAAATAGCGGCTGATTTGGGTGATGGGTTGGTGATTGTTCATCGCTCTGATAATGATGAGGATATTTTGTACAGTCAGTATTATAGTTGTCACAAATGTGGAATAAATTTGTCTGAAATTGAGCTTAGAAGTTTTTCTTTTAATTCTCCCTTTGGTGCGTGTCCAGTTTGTTCCGGGTTGGGAATGAAACAGGAGATTGATCCGGAATTGGTCATAAGTAATCCCAAGCTAAGCCTGGCTGAAGGGGCGATTAAACCGTGGACCAAAATTTTTTCTAATCAAAAATCAATGTGGCAATTGATGGAAAAGGTATCCAAGAAATATAAATTTTCAGTCAATATTCCAGCTAATAAACTTAATAAAAAAGCTCTGGATATCATTTTGTATGGTACGGGTGATATTTTGTTTGATGTTGGAGCCCGGAAGATGATGTTTGAAGGAGTAATTCCTGGTTTGGAACAAAAATATAAGGAAACGGATTCAGAATATATTCGTAAGGAAATTGAAAAGTATATGCGAGGGCATATTTGTTTGGCCTGTATGGGTAAGAGACTTCGACCTGAGAGCTTGGCGGTTAAAGTGGCTGGTCTGTCAATTGACAAATATACAGATATTTCAGTGAAAGAATTGGCTGATATTTTTAATGAAATGGTTAAAACGGTTGTGAAAAATGATGGAACATCTAAAACAACCCAAAAACTGGAGTTTATTAAAAAAGAATTGAATCAAACTGAATATAAAATTGTGGAACAGTTGATCAAAGAGAATGTTCGTAGAATCAATTTTCTGGAAAATGTTGGTTTGGGTTATTTGTCACTCGGGCGAAGTTCAGTCACCTTGTCTGGTGGTGAAGCTCAACGATTGCGTTTGGCAACACAACTGGGGTCGGCATTGTCTGAGGTAGTGTATGTTTTGGATGAACCATCGATCGGATTGCATTCAGTTGACAATGAAAAATTGATTGCGACTTTGAAAGACTTGAGGGATAAGGGCAATTCAGTTATTGTGGTTGAACATGACAAGGAAACAATTGAGGCGGCTGATTATGTGATTGATTTGGGGCCAGGAGCGGGTATTTATGGAGGTGAAGTCGTGGCGGAAGGGACTCCGGCAGAGATCAAAAGAAACCCAAAGAGCTTGACGGGACAATATTTGACTCATAAAAAGAAAATTGAATTGGTCAAAAAAGCCAAGCGGGGGAACGGTAAAAAATTAACGATCAAAAATGCGGTGGCTTATAATTTAAAAAATATTACAGTTGATATTCCACTGGGAATGTTGGTTTG
>PFAP01000011.1:0-93843 GCA_002773615.1 Candidatus Falkowbacteria bacterium CG10_big_fil_rev_8_21_14_0_10_39_11 | reverse complement strand
AAAGATTTGCCAGCTGAGCACCGAGCCATTACCGGTATTGAAAACTTGGATAAAGTGATTACGATCGATCAAACGCCGATTGGACGAACTCCACGATCAAATCCCGCCACATATACTGGAGTCTTTACGTATATTAGAGATTTGTTTACTCAAGTACCAGAAGCCAAAATAAAAGGTTATGATGCCGGACGATTTAGTTTTAACGTCAAAGGCGGACGCTGTGAGGCTTGTGGTGGTGATGGTTATGTGAAATATGAAATGCAATTTTTGCCAGATGTTTATGTGGAATGTGAGGAGTGTAAGGGCCGACGATATAACAAAGAAACATTGGAAATTCATTATCGAGGGAAAAATATTGCTGATATCTTAGAAATGACAGTTTCTGAAGCTAAAGATTTTTTTCGCGATACTCCGATTATTAATGAAAAATTGACTACGCTGCAAGAAGTAGGGTTGGATTATTTAACTTTGGGTCAGCCAGCAACTACACTTTCTGGTGGTGAAGCGCAACGAATAAAATTGGCGACGGAATTGTCTCGCTATTCAACCGGGAAGACATTGTATATTTTGGATGAGCCAACTACAGGTTTACATTTTGATGATATCAATAAATTGCTTGTGATTTTGCATCGTTTGGTGGATAAAGGCAATTCGGTTTTGATTATTGAACACAACATGGATGTGATTAAAAATGGAGACTGGATATTGGATCTTGGACCGGGTGGTGGTGATCAGGGAGGTGAAGTGGTGGCAGAGGGAACTCCAGCTCAAGTCGCTAAAGTAAAAAAATCAGTGACGGGACAATATTTGAAGAAAGAGTTGAGTTAATGGAGAGATTAAGATAATTTAGAAGATTAAAGGTAAGCGATTGAGTTTATATAAAAAAGGCCTTGAAAAAGGTCTTTTTGTTTTTAAAAGAAAAAGCTGACTTGTTGAGTCAGCTGAAAAGGAGCAGGGGCGACAGGATTTGAACCTGCAACAGACGGTTTTGGAGACCGTTGCTCTGCCAATTGAACTACGCCCCCTTAGAAAGAACATTTTTATCTTAGATCATTACCGATAACTTGTCAACTATTTGGATTGAGTAGCCAAAACCCATTGATCGTAGCATTTTACCAAGTCATCAACGAAAACTCCAAGGTTCTTCGTTGTGTGGTGGGGCATGATGCAGATTTTGTAAACGATTCGGGGGCAGCTATGAGTGTCTTGAGGGTCTTCAGGGAAGAAATCTGAACGCAAATGGTAATCTTTTAGTTCTTGGTTCAGTGAGCGAAGCTTGGTTGGGAGATCATCCTTATCGCCATCTTCATCAGTAATGAATGTTGGAATGCCACTATTGGTTCCATGAAAATTACTAAATGCTGGGAAATTGATTTCAATCGGGGCAAAGTTTACCCATTTTGAGAATGGAAGGATCTTTACAAAGTGACTGGCTTTTTCCTGCAACAATCGGATAAAGTAATCTCGGAGATCTAAGCAAGACTGCACATATTGGCGTTGACCAATTTGACCTTGATTTTGAAACTGGTGATAGGCTAGAACCGGCGCCAAGCAGGTGCGTGAGCCGGAAAAAGTGCTATCATTGTGTCCCCTGACATAGTTGACATCTCGGCCGACCAGACTCATCAGGTCTTTGCGGCAGAGAAAAATACCAGCCGGGTAGGGCAGTTGGCCCATTTTATCACCATCAACGGTGATGGACCTGACTCCAGGAATCTCAAAGCCAAAATTTAGCGTTGGTCTGACAAATGGTACGGTGAAGCCAGCAAAACTGGCGTCAACGTGAATGTAGAAATTAATTCCTAATTGACGGCGATGAGTTTCCATAATGTCAGCGATTTTTTCTACCGGATCGATTGAACCCATCGTGGTGGTACCAACTGTAGCTACAACGATAAAGCGACGGAAACCTTCTTTTACCTTTTGTCGAATTCGTTTGTTGAGGCTGGGCATGTCCATTTCACCAGCACCATTCATGCCAACATAATTGACACCATTGCCATTTGTGTCAGGCATAAAATGATGATTGTGATTACAACGATTGCAAATTCTGGTATGATGGTGACCAATGTCAAGCATTTCGACAGCTTTGACAATTGAGTAATGAACCAGTGGGGTAGTCAGAATGGCAATACCTTTGTTGAATGGATCTGGGTGCTTGCGTAGCCATTCGCGGCCGACCCACAGACCCATCAGATTAGATTCTGTCCCACCACCACAAAAATAGCCATCAGAATTTTGGGGCGTGCCACCGAGAACAGAGGCCATCATCCAAATAGCTTGAGCTTCAATTTTTTGAACGGTTTCAAATCCACCTTCACCAGGCTTGAATTTTAGCTTACCAGAAGCATCAATTTTAATATGAGTGTGACTACCAATGTTGTTGATCTGTTTGGCAAGAAGAGCTGTTGATGATTCAAGCGTTTCAGGTGATAATGGTGTGCCAGGATAGCACATTGGTGGTTTTTCCTCTTGGTATGGTGACTTGATTTTCTCAATTTGGGTTTTTGGCTTGCGGGGTTGAATCGGCCAAGAACAATCTTTAACATGAATACCCTTGGGTTTTCGGGCTTTTCGCATACTATCTCTCCTCTGCCTAGCATGTTGGTTTGGGCGCTTGTTCCTTGGATCTTGTCTTCACACAATGACGTCGCGATGATTATTCATGTGTCCTCCTGTTTGGTTGTAAAGGGGCGGTTCAAGTAAATGTACTGGATGTTTTAGTTTACGGTGTTTTAATTTTCATGTCAAATTAGCGGAGATTTAAAAGCTTGACAGAGTTACAGAATTTGATTATATTATAATAAGGTTCATTAATAGTGACAAATCTCTTGGAACAGGTAATTTGGGCTTGTTTCGTCCTTCGACGCGCCGTCATTATGCGGCTTGCTCAGGACAGAGAGATTCCTGCGGCGTCGAAATTTTGACTTAGTGGGAATTCGGCTTCCTCCGTAACCATAGGATAGGATGTGTTGTCTTCTTGACAAAGCATCCAAAGTGCCGTAAGTTTTGATATAAACTTGCGGAAGAAAGGTGGTACCGTGGAGTGTTTTATTTTGACTCTTCATCCTTTCTAACGTATGGAAACATAGGTTATAAAGGATGAGGAGTTTTTTGTTCTTTACATTTTGAGGGATAATACGTATACCAAGAAGGAGTAAGCAATGAAGAGCAATAGCGCTGCGGCCTATTTGTTTAAGTTTTTGGCAGTTTTATTTGGAGCCTCTGAGCCTAGTATCTTTATGCTAGCAATTGAAGATATCCCGGTAGAATTGGGCGTCATGTATTTTTGTTTGTTTGGTGGTTTTTTGATGTTTGTCATTAATTTTTTGTTGGCTAAAAATAAGAGGTGTCAAATTGAGCTTCTGATCAAAGAAGTTCGTACCAAGAGTGTTTTTGTAAGACTATCGTTGATTGCACTAGCAACATCAGTTTTGTATGTATGTTATACTCTGGCAATGAAAAATCAGACTGTTACCGAGACGGTTTTGGTAATTAGAATGGCGCCACTTTTTGCAATTGTATTTGCTTTGATTGTATTACGAGAGAAAGTTAGAAGCTGGTATCTTTTGATTCTATCATTTGTACTTGGGTTTGTTGGTGTTTTGTTTATTCAAGACTTGTCGTCTCTATCAATTGATTCGTTGTTATCATACTTTATGATATTAGCATTGGTAGCAGCGTTGTTGTTGGCATTGAGTAATGTACTGATGAGGCAATTGGATCAAACTTCTGCGTTGAAGAAAAATATGATAGTATCTCTTTATTTGATTATGGCTGGTTGTTTGGTGTTAGTTTATAATCTTATGATTGGGTTGGATGAATGGGGAATTAGTGTAAAACAAGTATTCTATTTTATCTATGTAGGAGTTTTCACATTAGCTATACCATCAATTCTCAATTTGAAAGCATATGAATTGTTGAATAGTTTTAGTCGTTTAGCATTTTGGGACTACTTTATGCCTGTGGGTGCAATGATTTTTGCATATTTCTTGAATAAAGAAGTTGGATTTGATTATGCAATGTTAGCGTTCAGTTTTGTATTAATTACAGTAGCAGCGATATTAGCTGATAGAAGCATTGAGAAGACCAAACAAACAAAGGAGGCGTCATGAGTTTGGACATCAAGCATGTACTAAAGAATCATGCATACCAAAATATTCCGTTGAGATATGAAGAGGCGTATCAGCTTGGATTGTATGCCTTGAAGGGCTGTGATGGCGACCTGTTGGCTCAGATTCAGAGTGTAGCGGCACTAAGTGCGTTGCATACATATGCTACTTACAAATGGACGTGGTCAAAGAAAGCTGAAGAACTTCATGGGCATCGTCTGCCAAAGAATGCAGCTGAACAAATCGCTGGAGTGTGTGCAGCGATATTCGAAGCTGACATTAAGATGTCCGAATATGGTTATTTGCACCCAAAGGTTGATTTTGTTATGGATAACTGTGGTATGGGTGGTGACTTGATTGTCACTCCAAATGTCAGTACATTGGCTGCGTTGGTTGCGTCAGCAGCTGGAATTCCAATGTGCAAGCATGGATCACCTGCCAATGCTGATCAGGGTAGATACGGAAGTTCGGACTTTGTAGCATTGATTTGCAATATTAATGAGTATGCTCAAAAACGTGAAGTTGAAGAAATGGTTGAACGGTTTGGGTTTGGTTATACAGAAGCTCTAGATACTCGCTACAAGAAAATTCATTTGCAGACTCATCAGATTGCTGAATTGCCACACATGAATGATATCATTGGTCCAATTACCAACCCGGTTGATCCGAGGTTGATGAGACGACGAGTGATTGGTGTAAATCACTTGGTCAATCCAGGTGTCGTGGTCGAAGCTCTGATGATTTTGAATAAACGAGGAATCACGAATTTTGAACATGTTATGGTGATCCGAGGATTTGTCGACAATGATCATTATCGAGGGATGGACGAACTGTCGATTTGTGTTGGTGGTACTAGAGTGGCTGAATTGAAGGATGGTCAAATTCACGAGTATGAGCTTCGAGCTCAGGATTTTGGTCTTGTACCAATTCCGGCAGAGTCTATTTCACCAATTGGTGACAAGGGACAGTTTTCCTTGGCGATAATCAAGGGTGAGGTAGATGGGCCAGTTGTAGATTTTGTTCTAGCTAACGCGGCTTTGCTTTTTTACTTGGCCGGCAGATCAGATGATTTGGCAGAATGTTATGTTATGGCCAAAGAATGTTATTTGAGTGGTAAACCATACCAAAATATGCTTGAAGTTCAAAAAGTTATCCCAAAAGATGTGTTAAGGATCGTTGGGAGTTGATTTAACACGATTAACTCCCGCTTTTTTAGATTTTATTATTTATATATAATATGGAATTATTAAAAAACAAAAAAAAGTCAGTGGTAATTGGTATGATACACTTGGCTCCGTTGGATGGGTGTGAAGGGCATCCAGGTTTTGAGGTTGTCAAATTGAAAATGATTAGAGACCTGGAAGTTTTACTGGCGGGGAAAGTAGATGCTATTATCATTGAAAATAATTATGACTTGCCTCATTATGAGAAGGCCTTGAAGTCAACCGTGCCACAATTTGAGGAACTTTCTAAAGAGTTAAGAAAAAGAACTGATTTACCGTTAGGGATCTCTTTACTGTGGAATGATTTTGAAAATGCTTTGGATATCGCAAAAAAACATAACTTTCAATTTATTCGAGTGCCGGTTTTTGTGGATCGAGTAAAAACTAGTTATGGAATATTTGAACCAAAGGCTAAAGAATGTATTGATTATAGAGAAAAAATCGGGGCTGAACACATAGGTTTGATGGCTGATATACAAGTAAAACACGCTGAACATTTGATTGAACGTTCAATTGCTGAGGCAGCCAAAGAGGCGGTTGAAAAAGGAGCTGATGCTTTGATTGTGACTGGTAAATGGACAGGTGATCCCCCAACGAAAAAAGATGTTGAGGATGTTCAGACTATAAGTGGAGATGTCCCAGTGGTTTTGGGTAGTGGAGTAACAGCTGAAAATATTAACAATTATGATGTTCATGGTGTAATTGTTGGTTCATATTTTAAGGGTGATGAAAGAAAATTTGAACATGAACAAAATTTGTATCCATGGGAAGTGGCTTATGATATTGAGAGGGTAAAAAAACTCACCCAAGCTGTGTAATTCACGGCTGTCAGGAAAGGATGGTTATGCAGAACATTAACAAAAATAGATTGGTTAAAGATTTTTGTGAACTAGCAAGAATATAGAGCCCCTCAGGAAAAGAGGATAACGTGGCTCGATTGTTGATGATTCGTTTGCAACAGTTAGGTTTGCAAGTACATACTGATGATTATGGCAATGTGGTAGCTTTCTTGGATGGAGAAAATGCGGCTGGAGAACCTTTGGTTTTGTGTGGTCATATGGATACGGTGGATGTAGTTGAAAATGGACAGGATGAAATAGTAGTTAACGTTGGTGAGGAAAAGATCACCAGTGATGGTCAGACTATTATTGGGGCGGATAATAAAGACTCGGTGGCGGCAATTTTGGAAATGGTGGAGATTATTATAGAAAAGAAATTGAAACATCGGCCTTTGGAGTTAGTTTTTACCAGAGAGGAAGAAGCGATTTCAGTCGGAGCCAAGAAATTCAATTTTTCGTTGTTGACAGGAAAAGAATGTGTAATATCTGATATGTCTCAAGCATATGGGAAAGTTGTCCGCAGCGCGCCATACTGTATCCAGGTGGATGTGCAATTTGAGGGCAAAGAATGTCATGCCAAAGAACCAGAAAAAGGTGTAAATGCTTTTGTGGCAGCTTGTGAATTTGTTACTTTGCTTTCTGCAACAGAAATTGAAGCATCTGTCAGAATGAATATTGCGGCTGGTATCGGTGGCGTCAAGGATTTTTCCAGTAAGAGTGATATTTCCATTGAGAGTATAAGTAAAGCAAATCGTAATACTGTTCCTGGTATGGGGAATGTGTTTATTCAACTCAGAGGATTGGTAAATGAACATGGTGATAAAACTGTTGAACAGATTCAGGAAGTGAGCCAAAAAGTAGCTGAAAAATTTGGCTGCAAAGTGGTGGTAAATGTTAATAAGTTAGCGGATTGCTATGTTCTTGATGAACAAGGTAACTTGATGCTAAAGATCTTTGATGTTTTTAGAGCTCAAGGGGTTGAACCTTCATACTTTGATTCAAACGGTGGGTCTGATGCTAATATTTTTAATAACATGGGGATTGAAACGGCGGTGATTAGCTCAGCTCATAGAAACAATCATCAAGTGACGGAATATGTGATTATTGAAGATTTGGTAAAATTGGCTGATTTTTATCTACGATTGGTGACCAAGGTTGATTAGTTGACTTGATAAATGGGGAGGGGGTCGAATGAAAGTGCTATTTGTTTGTCATGGTAATGTTGGACGAAGTCAAATGGCAGAGGCTTATTTTAATTTTTTTACGCAATCTAAAAGAGCCATAAGCGCTGGAGTCGACCCAACAACTCCATCGCGATATAGTCATCCAACTAAAGAGATAATTCAGGTTATGAATGAAGAGCAGATCGATGTATCTGGCCAAAGGGTCAAATTGTTGAATGAGGAGATGGTTGTTGGTGTAGATAAAATTTATGTAATGTGTAAAAAAGAACAATGCCCGGAATTTTTGCGAGAAATGTTAATTGTTGTTTATTGGGATGTTGTTGATCCTTTTAAGATGGATGTTGTTGGAACTAGATTAATAAGGGATCAAATTAAAGATAAAATTGTTTTATTAGTTTGAACATTTGTACAGTTGACATAATTTTATTTATAAGATATATTTGAATGTAACTTCCACAGAGGAGGGACGCCATGGTTTGTGATGATTGTAAGAAAGAAAAGGGTAATGAGCTGGTAATGAAGGGTGAATCAAAGTTGTGTCTAGTTTGTTTGGCGGATATGGTTAAGTTGGTGCTGATGACTGGAAGGCAACTGCCTGGATTGGAAGTTAAAGTTGTTTCTTGGCCATGTGAGCGAGAAGGGGTTTTTGGTGTAGATTGAACAGTGGTTAATATGCCGCTGTTTTTTGATACTGTGAATCAACCTGCCTACATTAAAATTTCGGCAGGCAGGCGAATTAATAGCAAATAATACGAATGCGGTATAAGAAAATTTAGTGACAAAAAAACTGGTCAGAGACCAGATTTTTTGTATAGAAGGAAAGTATTATTTGATTTCTTTGAGTTTTTTGAAGTGATTGCGTAGGTATGAAAGCTTGGCTCGACGTACTTGATAACGTTTGACCACTTCGATTTTTTCAACGATTGGAGAACTTAGCGGATAAATCTTTTCGACGCCGATACCACCAGAAACTTTGCGTACGGTGATCGTGGCGTTGATCCCTTTGCCATGTTTTCGTTGAAGGACTATGCCTTCGAAAATCTGAATACGTTGTTTTTCTTCACCTTTTGGGTTGGTTTCAGTAATTGTTTCATGGACCTTAACAACACTACCAGGAGTGACGTCAGGATATAGTTTTGCTTCTTTGACAACTGTAGAAGTTGTGTCTGTTGTTTTCTCTTCGGTCATATTTGATATAGGGTTTAGCTGATAGCTTTTAGCTGTTAGTTTAGATAAATGCTTCGCTTGATTCAAGTATTAGTGGCTTAATAATAACTGATCCTGGGAAAAATGTCAAGAGTTGGCTTGTTTTAGGGCTTTATCGATGATTTTATAGGCTTTTATTACCGTTTCTTGCAGTTTTCCTTGATAGTTGATGATAACATGATCATAGTATTTTTTTTCATGGAGAACTTCATATTCAGCGTAAGCCATACGTTTGTTCAATTCTTCTTGACCGATATTGGGATCTCTATGTGTAAGGCGTTTTCGGTTGTCGCTTAAATTTTTGTAATTAATAAAAATGGAAGTATTGCGGTCGGGAAAATGTTTTTTGACAGCTTTTAGCCCTTTGGCATCACAATTAAAAAAAATGATTTTGTCTTGATTTAGAAGACGAGTATAATCTGACAGTTTGGTGCCGTAATAAACTTCGCGCTTTTTGATAAAAGTCCATTCGAGGAAATTTCCTTCTTTGATTTGTTTCTCAAATTCAGCTTTGGATAAAAAATGATAATCAACGTGATTTTTTTCATTCAAACGTTTGGGGCGGCTGGTAGTAGTGACCAGACGAGTGGAGTTTTTGTATCGTTTGATCAGGGCTTGAGTCACGGTTGATTCCCCGACACCGGTTGGCCCAGCAATGATAACGATAAAGCCCTTATTGGTTTTTTGTGGCATAAAGATTATTGTGAGCTAATCCAATCAATGGCTTCGGTTTTGGTTTTGATTTCTTTAGCCAATTGGAGGTGCCTTAATTTTTGAAGTAATTCATTAATAATAGGACCACCTTTATCCAAGCCGAGGGCTTGCATTACATCTCTACCAGTCAGAAATGGGGCCGGTAGTTCGCCGGAATCATCAAATAGTGTGGCGAATCGGTTGATGGCATCTTTTTGATTTTCATATTGGAGGTGATCATCAATTTGTTGATCGGTTTGGTGAATGATCAAGGCCAATGTTAATGCGTCCTGAGTGTGTTGATGATCAAGTAATTGTTCTTGTTCGGCCAAATTGTCGGGGAGTTTGGTCGTGATGGTGTCTATGTTGGTGAGCAACCAAGTAGCTTTATCTTTTTCTTTGCGGGATAGATTTATTCGTTCCAAAATCTGTTGAATTGGATCGGCTCGGCGGGCTGCTTTTTTTGTGGTTGTCGTTGGAGGTTCGGGTAGAGCCAGTTTGATGTGATACAAAATGATTGCAAAAATAAAATCACCAGTTTCGTCATGGTTAGAAATATTTAAGTCGTATTCCTCAGTCAGTTCTTGGCTGAGATTTTCTTTGGTGAGCAGCTCAAGGGTTGTTTGGAGACGCTTCCAAAGGGTGGTTTTGTTTCGTAAGGCATCAAGTTCCGGTAATATTTCATGCCAAGCACCGGTTTTTTCCAAAAGGCGAAAAGCTTTGGCTGGATTGGCCGCCAGGGCTTTGAACATTTCAATGCGAATGGTATCCATGGGAGTAATCCTGACTTCTTTTTCTTTTCCAGTTTTTTCGTCTTGAATCACTATGGTTTCATTGACTCGGGGCATGAAGGATTCAATCGCCTCGTAGGTAAAGAGATCAATTTCAAAATTAAATTTGCAGGAAAAACGAATGGCTCGAAACATGCGTGAGCGGTCCTCGGTAAACCGTTCGAGGGGATTACCGACTGAGCGCACAACTTTGTTTTTGAGGTCTTTTTGGCCATGATAAGGATCAACTAACTTTTGATTTTTAATATCCCAAGCCATGGCATTGATGGTGAGGTCGCGACGGCCAAGGTCATCTTCAACTTTCATGGTGTAATCAGATTGGACATCAACATCAGCACGTTTGCCGGTGCCGTGAGGCTGTTCGCGGCGCGGTAGAGCAATATCAAAATCGTATTTTAAAGTAAAATCGTGTGGTCGGAATTTGTAAACGCCAAAATTGGAGCCGGCATACGTCCAATGGCCAAGTCCGGTCATGGCTTTTTCCAACTCAGGATGAGGTACGCCGCAGATAATAAAATCATAGTCTTTGGATTTGACGTGTTCACCGACCAAAGTGTCCCTTACGATTCCGCCGACCAGATAAATTTTCATGTCGGGAAATTTTTCTATCAAAGCATCAATGAATTTCAAATTTGGTTCATTCTCGATTTTGCGGATAAATCGTTCTTTGATGGTGTCGGGTTTCTCAATGTTTGTTTTTGTTGGGTCCTCCATAGAAATATAAATAATTAGAAACTGGTGAATAGGAAGTTGGTACATGGTGGATGGTGGAGAGAGGCGAGAATGAATAATTAGGAAGTCGGTACATGGTGATTTAGGGGAGTTGACTCAAAATATCGCTGATTATTTTTTGTTTTAGGGATTCGATCATAGCGCTGCGACTGGCGACATCAGAATTGCGATCAATCAGGTAGCGACTGACAGAAGTTTGGGTGATAGGGTCGTGGCTGCGATTGAATTTAAGGGAGATGATCTCGTCAAAGTGTGATGAGAGAATGTTCTGAATTTTCTCCGGATTGACACCGGCTTGATGAAACGCTGTCGCGGTATTGAACATTATTTGTTTGATCAAGGTAATAAGGAAATTTTTTATTTGTGGGGTATCCAACGCTTTGAAGATGGAGTTGGCAAGGTAAACTTGAAGATCGTCAATTGTGTGACAATTTTGGGCTTTGCGAAGTTGTTTGGTTACAAAACTTTTATCAAGTAGGGTGAATAAAATTTGAGCCACGTTTTTTTCATTTCCGGAAGCGGTTGCGGTTTGAAGATCGCGGCGAGTTTCAATTTTAGTGAGGGCAAGACGCAGAGAATCTTCAAAAAGTTTTATTGATTCAGATGTTTGGATGTGTCGGAATCGATTGTCCTCATCCATGTCCAAGGTGATTGCAATTGTTTGTGTATCTGATGTTTTGTTTTGGGTCACAACTACTCTGGGATGATTTGGGTTTGAATAATGATCTAAGATGATTTTTAATTTTATTGGTCGGGTAAAGTCAGAAATAGAAAATGGGAGATCACTTTTATTAAATAATAAATCAAGCTCATGATTGATCAAGGCGGATAATTTTTCCAAGTCTTGGTCTCGTTCGGGGTTTGGTTCTTGGATTCCTGAAGGTTTTGGGATGTTGCGAAAAGTAAAAACCATAAAAACAATAAGAGTGAGCTGGTTGCGAAACTATTTTTTTTTAGCAAATTTTTGACGCCGGTATTCGTCCATGGCTCGTTTAACTAGTGATTGATGGAAGGCTCGAATTTGAGTTCTTACATAATCTTCTATTTGTTTGGGCGACAGTTTGTCATTGTCAATTTTACCAAAATCAATTTTGGGTTTAAAAAAGTTTTGGAGTTTGATCGGTTTGTTTGTGGTGTAACTTTCAAACTCGATTTCTGAAAATTTAAAAATAGTATACATTAAAAGAGACTTTAATTCATCTTCTGGAAGATCTAGGTTGTTTTTAATTTGTTCAACTAAAATATTTTGAATCATCATTTGGGCAAAGTTGGTTAGTATGGTGTTTTTTCTGGAACGTAGATAAGCTTCAGAAAATTTTTGTTGGGCATCGTCGATGGTTTTTACATCCAAGACGTATTCAATTTGTCTGGTTTCTCCGCTTATTTTCATTCGGCCTACTATTAAGGTACTAATTTTTTCTAAATCTTGATCTTTTATGGCATCAGAAAGCTCCTGATCAATGGAGTTTCTTTTTAGGTTGTGAAGGGTAAGGCCGTGAGTAAAAGATGAAGCGTCATAAGCATTGAAGGCTGCTGTTCGAGTGACTAAAAAATTGTAATCTTCATCAACGTGAAGGTACAGAACTATTTCGTCATTTCCTGGGCTGTATCTTTCTCCCGCAGTAGCTTTCCCCTCCAATTCATCAGGGGATTGCATGAATGGTTTGGAATAGGGCGGGGCAAAACGAATTGAAAATCTAAAAATACCCGTACCGGGTTTGACCGAAAATGGTAAATTAGCGGCACGTATTTTAGTCTCAAGCAGTTTGTTGAGTTCTTTGTTTTTTTCTTTGAGCTCACGGAGGAATTGTTGGTACTCTGGACCAAGGTTAGCCAGCACAAGATCATAGTCTTGATATCTCATTTCCTGGCCTGCCGGTAATTCTTTATCCCAATAATCTCCGGGATTAATTTTTTGGAAAAACTTGGACATTATTTTAGATGGTCGAGTATTGTCTGGAGTTTTGCTGGTAGGTCGAGGGTGAGGGTGATTTTTTTGTTTTTTAAATCAGTAAATTCAAGAGCGGTTGCGTGGAGAAATACTCGATTAAGTTTTAATTTATATTTATTTTTAATTTTATTGTTGGTGTATAGAGGATCACCGACAATTGGGTGGCCGATAGCATTGAGATGAATGCGGATCTGGTTGGTTCGTCCAGTTTTGGGTTTGACCTCTAGTAAAGTATAGTGTGCAAAGTGTTTGGTCACTTTGTACGTAGTAATTGCAGTTTGTCCCTCGGTTGAATTTTGAGGCAGGCCAACATATTTCCCTGATTTTGAACGAATTATCGGAAAGGTAATTTCACCATCTTCGTGTTCGATGACACCGTGAACCAAGGCGGTGTATTTTTTTGTTATAGTGCGAGATTGAAAAAGATTTTTAAAATGATCAAAAGCATCAAGGTTGCGCGGTATAATGATTAAGCCTGAAACTTCTTTGTCCAGACGATGAACAATGGCCGGACGAGCTGGATCTTCACCGACATTTTTCAACTCCGGATCAAATTGGAGTAGCCAGTCAATTAAAGTGTTGTTTTCACCTCGAAGAGTTGGATGAACTAGCATCCCAGCTGGTTTGTTGATGATATAGTAATCTTTGTTGGTCTTGATTACTTTAGGAATGGCAACAAATTCGGCTGGGGCGGCTTTTTGGGTTTTTACTTCAGTTTTTTTTGGTTGACTTAGGTCAATGGAAACTTTGTCTCCAGTACGCAAAAAATGATGAACACTGGGGGTGAGATCATTGACTTTTATTTGATTGTTTTTGATTAGTTTTTGAGCCTGATTCCTGGTTATGTGGAGTCTGGCCACCAAATATTTGTCGAGTCGCTCGCCAATGTATTTTTGGCGGATAAAAAAGTTTGTCATATAAGCCTATTATAGAGTAATTTACTTAAAATAACAAGAGAACAAAAACACCATTTTATGGTGTTTAGACAAATCTAACATCAATATTTAATTTTGACAGATGTTTTTGAGCTTTGACCAGTGAGCAATTGGGTTGTTTTGGGTTTGAAAAAACCACTTCACTCACTCCGGCATACAAGAGAAGATTGATATCGTTTGGCAGCATTTCGTTGGTATGAATGTAGGCGATACAGTCTTTTGTTTGGTGACCGGAACGAGCGGCCTTGGTGATGGCATCAAAAATGCAACTGACAAAAGCAAAAGAAAGGTTTTGATTGTCATAGCCATAAGCAAGAATATTGTCATGATTGACCAGGACGCAGCCGCCATTGGATTCTTTGGTTGAGAGTTTGGATCTCAAGCCGCTAGCCTGGGCCATGGCTATGAATTGGGTATCAATAATTCTCTGGCGTTTTTGAAATTCATCAGTGCCAAGGCCGGCCCCAAATTGACCGGTACTGCCAAAACCTCCATCGGCTCGGCGGGTGTCGGGCAAAATTTCGGTTTCAACCAGTTCTGGAATTTCAACTTGAGAGAAGATTAATTGAGCGATTCTTTGATCTTGGCGGACAGTATAAGGTTTGTCACTCACATTGAAAAGCAGAACTCCAGCTTCACCGCGAAAATCCGGGTCAACTGTGCCTGGTGAGTTGAGCAATTGAATCCGATCGTAGGTGGCAATACCACTGCGAGAGCGGACTTGGCATTCATAAGGCCAGGGAACGGCCATAGCCACACCAATACCGAAAAGATAACTTTGGCCGGGATGAATTGTAACGGGAAAATTAATTTGTTTTTTGATTTTATTTTGATCGTCAGCACGACCGACTTCAAAAGCGATAGAGGCATAGACATCATAACCAACAGCTCCATCAGAGGCGCGGCGAGGTAGGATTGCATTATCACGAACTTTTTGGCAGAGGAGGGTTTTGAAACTCATGACTTACTCCTTGGCGTTGGTAAAAGAACATTATGGTATAAATTTATGGTGAATTGTTTGTTTTGTCAAATTTATAAATGTTGGTATTATAAGAAGTGAATAATACATCTTAAAAAATATATGGAGAAAATCGAACAAAAAATTCAAGAACTATTAAATCAGGCAGACGTCAAAATCAATGGCGATCGGCCGAGTGACATTCAAATTAAAGATGAGAGAATTTATCAACGAGTGCTAAGTCAAGGTTCTTTGGGCTTTGGGGAATCATATATGGACGGTTGGTGGACAGCTGAAAAACCCGATGAATTGATAACCAGATTGCTCGCAGCTGATTTGGATAAAAAAATTGAACCTTGGAAATTTATTTTTCCGGTGATGAAATCGTTTGTGATGAATCTACAAACACAGGCGAGATCGTTCAAAGTCGGAGAACAGCATTATGATGTGGGCAATGATTTGTATGAACGAATGCTGGATAAAAGAATGGTTTATACTTGCGGGTACTGGAAAACAGCGGAAAATTTGGATCAGGCGGAAGAAGCTAAGTTGGATCTAGTGTGCCGTAAGATTGGATTAAAAGAAGGTCAAAGAGTTTTGGATATTGGTTGCGGTTGGGGGAGTTTTGCTCAGTTTGCTGCAGAGAAATATGGGGCGAATGTTGTGGGGGTGACGATTTCCAAAGAACAGAAAAAATTGGCGGATGAAAAGTGTGCAAAGTTACCAGTTGAAATCAGATTGCAGGATTATCGGGATGTCAATGAGAAATTTGATCATATTGTGTCACTTGGGATGATTGAACACGTTGGTTATAAGAATTATCAAAAGTATATGGAGGTGGCGCGAAGATGTTTGAAGGATTCAGGATTGTTTTTGCTCCATACCATTGGCGGCAATAAGTCAGTAACCGGAACTAATGCCTGGATTGAGAAATATATTTTCCCAAATTCCATGTTGCCAAGTGTCAAACAGTTGTCAAAAGCCTTTGAAGGATTATTTGTGATGGAAGATTGGCAAAATTTTGGGATTGATTATGATAAAACTTTGATGGCGTGGTATAACAATTTTAAAAATAATTGGGACGAAATAAAAGATCAGTATCCGTCTAAATTTTTTAAAATGTGGGAATTCTATTTGCTTAGCTGCGCGGCGTCATTTCGCTGTCGTAAAAATCAATTGTGGCAAGTAGTGTTTTCTCCAAATGGAGTGAAAGGTGGCTATCGATCAATGCGGTGAAATTTGCTAAAAATGAATAAAGATGTTAAGGTTTAATTGTTATGAAAAATGTGCAGGCAAAACTTAATAATGACAATAATAATGATAACCAGATGTAGCTGGCCTGTTTTGACTTGATAAAAATAGACCAGCGGAAAGCTGGTTTTTTTGGTGAATGGAGTTACAAAATTACGGAAATTACGGAAACATAAAAGTGGATTTCTAAATTTTACATAATTTCAATAATCATATATAATTTACATGTAAATTAACTTAAAATTATGGAACAAGTATACATCAAAGATCTCAAAGATCACAAAGAAAAAGAGGTACTTCTCCAAGGCTGGGTTTATAATTTTCGGTCATCAGGTTCGATTGCTTTTTTGCAAGTACGAGACGGATCGGGATTTACTCAAGCGGTGGTAGTCAAAGATGAAGTGAGTGAAGACACTTGGAAGGAAGTGGAGCGCATGACGATTGAATCTTCAGTTGAAGTCAGTGGTGTGGTTTCACAGCATCCGAAAAAAGAGGATGTGTTTGAACTTCAAGCTAATGAAGTGAAAATTTTGCAATTGGCTGAAGAATATCCAATCGGAAAAAAAGAACATGGACCGGATTTTCTTTTGAATCAGCGACATTTGTGGCTTCGAAGTCCGAAACAGGCGTCAATTCAGAAAGTTCGTAACACAGTGATCAACGCGACCTATGAATATTTAGCTCAAGAAGGATTTACTAAATTTGATTCACCGATATTAACTCCGACCAGTTGTGAAGGAACAACAGAATTGTTTGAGATGGAGTATTTTGATTTGGGGAAAGCTTATTTAACACAAAGTGGGCAACTTTATTTGGAAGCGGGAATATTTGCTTTGGGTAAGGTGTTTGATTTTGGTCCGGTATTCCGAGCGGAAAAGTCAAAAACCCGTCGACACTTGACTGAATTTTGGATGATGGATGCAGAAATGGCCTTTTATTCTCATGAAGACAGCATGAAATTGCAGGAAAATTTGATCAGTTATATTGCAGAAAAAGTGATTGAGCGAAATTTATCAGATTTGGAAATTTTGGAGCGGGATGTAGAAAAATTGAAGAAAGTCAAAGCGCCGTTTGATCGCATGACTTATCATGAGGCGGTGAAAAAACTGCAGGAATTGGGTTCGGATATTAAGGACGGAGAAGATCTTGGTGGTGATGATGAAGATTTGATTATGAAAGAAACTGATAAACCTTTGTTTATTGAAAGATGGCCGGCTGAGATCAAGGCTTTTTACATGAGAAAAGATGAAAATGGTTTGGCTTTGTGTTCAGACCTTATTGCGCCGGAAGGACATGGCGAAGTGATTGGAGGGTCTGAACGTGAGACTGATTATGAGACTTTGAAAAAGCGAATGGAGGAGGAAAAGCTGCCAATGGACGCGTTTGAGTGGTATTTGGATTTGAGAAAATATGGTTCAGTTCAACATTCTGGTTTTGGTTATGGTTTGGAACGACTAACCGGATGGATGTGCGGCATTCACCACGTGCGAGAGACTATTCCATTTCCGAGGATGATTAATCGGATTACACCGTAGTACGAATATACGAATTAACGAATGTATGAATATGGTTAAAGAAGAATGGATACAATTGTGTATTTCAGATAAATATTCTGAAGATGATGAGGTTATTGCTTTTGTTAATGAAGTTAAGGAAGAATACGAGATAGGAGTAGAGTTTGCTCATGAGCGGGTTGCTTTTATGGATCGTTCATCGTCTAGGACTTTCCATAGAGATCTTGATGAAGCTAGAAAGAATGGAGAAGATATTCCTTATGGTGTTGGTTTTTCCCCTGATTTAAGTGTAGGTAATTTTTTAGGGCTGGGTAAATATGCTATTACATTTATTTTGGGGTCTGTAACGAGTGGAATAACTTGGGATGTAATAAAATTAATTAGTAAAAAAGCTCGTGATTTTATAAAGAATTATTTAGAGGAAGAACATTTTATTTTAGTTTTTGATAATGTGTATTTTGAGCAGAGTGGTTTGAATATATATTATTATATCCCAAAGGAGATATCTGATGAAGAATTTGATGGCGTTATAGAATCGATTAAAAAAATGAATAAAAGAATGCTTAAATTATATAGAAAATGCAATCTTAGTAGTTCAAATGTTAAAGTGTATTATGATTTTGATTCAAAAAAATTATATCTAAAATAATAAATATTTTGTCACCCTGAGCTTGTCGAAGGGTGAGACCCCGTGTCGTACTTCGACGGGCTCAGTATGACACGGGGGAGTTATTTCAGCATGACAAGGTTAAGTATAAATTAGTAATTAGTAAAAAATATGGAAAGACTAACAAACGTACAGGCAACGCAAAAAGAAGGGGAGGAAGTTTTGATTCAAGGTTGGGTGGCAGCCAGACGCAATATGGGCAAGATTGCTTTTGTGGATCTTCGGGATCGTAGTGGAATTATGCAAGTGGTCATGGTGCCGGCCGAGCTGGATGAGACTTCAAATGAACTGCTGAGTAAAATCCGGCCGGAGTTTGTGTTGTCAATCAAAGGTGTGGTCAACAAACGCGGTGAAAAGCAAATTAATGAAGACATGCCGACTGGTACGGTTGAGGTTTTGGCTCATAGTTTTGAAATTTTGGCTGAAGCGGAGACTTTGCCTTATGACTTGAATGATTCAGAGCTCAAAACTGATACTTTGCTCGACAATTTACCACTCAATTTACGTCGTGATGATGAGCGAGCGATTTTTAAGGTTCAGGAATCGTTGATTAAAGGATTTCGCAACTTTTTGTACCAAGAAGATTTTACTGAGTTTCAATGTTCCAAGTTGGTGGCCGGCGCGACTGAAGGCGGAGCCAACTTTTTTACTCTTGATTACTTTGGTTACAAAGCGTATTTGGCTCAGAGCCCGCAATTTTATAAACAAATGTCCGTGGGGGTATTTGAACGAGCGTTTACTACGGGCCAAGTTTATCGAGCGGAAGAGCATGACACCAATCGTCATATCAATGAATATACTTCGCTCGACTTTGAAATGGGATTTATCAAAGATCATACTGACGTGATGGAGATGACGGAAAATGTGGTTCGCGCCATGATCTCTGAGGTAGCGGAGAATAACAAGGCTGATTTGAAAGTTTTGCAGGCGACATTACCAGAGATGCCTGACAAGTGGCCCAGTTTGAAATTAAATGAAGCCTTGCAAATTCTTCACGATGAGTTTGGTGAAGATTGTCTCGGTGAGCCTGATTTTGAACCGCATCAGGAAAAACTTTTGGGTGAATATGCCAAGAAGACATGGAATTCAGATTTTCTTTTTGTCACTCATTACCCAGTTGAAAAGCGACCAATGTATACTTATGAAGATGAACAAGACAAAGGATTTACCAAGAGTTTTGATCTTCTTTTCCGCGGGCAAGAAATGATAACCGGTGGTCAGCGTATCCACAATTATGAACAGTTGAAAGCCAATATTGAAAAATGGGGACTTGATCCCAAGGATTTTGAATTTTATCTCATGCCCTTCAAGTATGGCATGCCGCCTCACGGTGGAATTGGTATGGGACTAGAAAGAGTGACTATGAGTCTGCTCGGTTTGAATAATATCAAACAAGCGACTTATTTGCCGCGCGATCAGGTGCGAATTGACTTGCCACTGAGTAGAATTCAGGGAGAGAAGAAGTAGTCATTAAAGCACGAGAGCATGAAAACATGAAAACATTAGCATGAAAGCATTAACATGAAAGCATGAAAACATGAAAACATGAAAACATTAACATGAAAGCATGAAAGCATGAAAGCATTAACATGAAAGCATGAAAACATGAAAACATTAACATGAAAGCATGAAGGCATGAAAACATGAAAACATTAACATGAAAGCATGAAGGCATGAAAACATGAAAACATGAAAGCATGAAAGCATGATAGCATGAAAACATTAGCATGAAAGCATGAAAACACTTGTCACGCTGAGTCTGTCGAAGTGTGGGGTGATTTATAAGTATGATAAAGTTTATAGTAGTAAGTGTAATTTCGACTGTTGTTGTATCTATCTTGTTGGTTCTGTTGATGGTAGTAGTTGCAGGTTTAAAATTGGTTAGAATAAAACATAAGAATATACTTTGGTATGAGTTAGCGATACGTTT
Source organism: Candidatus Falkowbacteria bacterium CG10_big_fil_rev_8_21_14_0_10_39_11 (assembly GCA_002773615.1). Taxonomy (GTDB): domain Bacteria; phylum Patescibacteriota; class Patescibacteriia; order UBA11705; family UBA11705; genus UBA11705. The sequence continues at coordinate 73,857 of PFAP01000011.1, read as the reverse complement.
ATTTATAGATTTGTGTGAAGGCACAAAGATACCAAGGTCATATGTTCGAAGAATATCTAATACACAGCAGGAAATTTTGGCAATTAGGTTAGTCGATGAAATATTAGAACCATTGAAAATGGCGAATAATAAAAATGGTAATATTCAAATGGTTAGTGATATAAGAAGTAGAATAGTAAATAAAATATTTTATTGGTGGTATAAATTAACGAGTTAGTGTAATTTTGTGCCGTCCTTCGATGCTTCGGTAAGCTCAACACAGGCTAAGCTCAGGGTGACACAAAAATATAATTATGCGTTTATCGCAATTACAAAAATTTATTCTGCTAAAAGGATATTATCGTAAGGGGCAGAAATTGTCGCGGAATGTTTTTATTAATTTTTACAAAAATAACAAAAGTCAAGCCAAAAAAGAAATGCAGCAGAAGATTATTACCGGCTCGATTGAAAGTTTGATCGATAAAGAATTGCTCATTGGCTATGGCCGTCGGACGCCGCATAAGTGGTTTATTGAACAAGTGAAGTTGACTGACAAAGGAATTAAAGAGGCCTTGAAGCTTTTGGGTGAGCAAAAACAATTACCATTCAAAAAATAAAATAAATTATGAAAAACAAAATCATTATTATTGTTTTAGTCATTCTTTTGATCGTGGTGTCTGGAGCTTTTTATTTTTATTCTCGAGGATATCGAGTCCAGGTGCCAGAAAATTTGAGAGTAGCGAGTCAAGTCGATACACTCGGTGATATAGAAAAACAGACTGAAGATATTAATGAAGAAAAAATTGAAGTGAAAGAAGAAGTGTTGGCTCAGGAGCCTTTTGATGGCTGGAACGTGGTGGAGGTTTATAACTCGTTGCCGAGGAAATATCAGGAATTGGGTAAATTTGATCCTAATGATGATTTTGGGTTTATTGATCCAATTATTGACTATGATAATTATTATTTGGAAATTGCTGATGGAGAATTGTATTCACTTACAACTGTTTTTTTGAAGAGTGATGGTGGATCGGTTGTGGCGGTTTCCAATATTGGTTGCGGACCACTGTGCCATCAGGATTTATATATGTTGGAATATAAGGATGATAAATGGGTAGACATAACTGAGGAAGTATTTTATCCGTTGCGACACGTCGAATTGGATGATGTTTTTAGACAAAAGTTTGAAGAAAAAGAAGGCCGAGCGTTTGATGAAGGTACAGATATGGTAAATTTTTTGCTCGAGTTGCCTCAATTTGGAACCAGTATTACTGTCTATGATATGATTTCAGATATTGAAGTGGCTGAGCTCAAGTGGAATGGCCAAGTATTTAACTTTTTTTGGAAATAATTATGCAAAAAGGTGATAAAATTTATATTTATTTTCATGCCGACCTCGATGGAGTGGTGTCGGCTTTTTTGATGAAAAAATTATTGTTAGCGGAGGGCTATACGGCTGAATATGGAGAATATTTGAATTATGGTCGGGTGGTAAAAGAAGGTTGGAATGAATATCCTTTCAAAGAGCCATTCGTGATAATTGATTTTAAATATCATCCAAAAGCAATCGGTTATGTTGATCATCATGAAACTCATAAAATGGATTGTGATTTATCGGGTTTGCAGTATTGTATCTTTGAACCAAAGGCAAAAGCGTGTACCGGTTTGTTAGAAAAACTGGCAGAATCAAAAGGGGTAAAATTGGGAAGAGTAAAGAGATTGATTACTCAAAGTGAGATTGTTGATGCTGCTGATTATCCAAAATTTGGTTTGAAACCGATTGATTATATTTTGCCTAAAAGAGGATTTTTGAAGGTGGCTAGAGCGATTGAAGATGATAATACAATTATTCCAAGAATATTACATGATTTGGATGAAATGCGTATTGCTGATTGGTTTGATTTTCGATTGGAATCTTTGGCCCAAAAGAAATATGTGCGAAAAATTATGATCAATTTGCGAGGACGGGTCAAGAAAAGTTTTACGGATTTTAAATCATCAAGTAAAATAGTAGGGGATACGGTTGTCTATGATTTTTATGGCAAGGAGTTTTTTCGCTATATGCCAGGAGTAGTTTATCTTAAAAGTAAGTATTGGTTGGGGCTGGTTGAACGTGACGGAAATTTTGCGATTAAAATGGGTGTTAATCCTTGGTCAAAAACGAGGGACGCAGAATCCAATATTGATGTTGGGGTAATTGCAAAAAAATATGGCGGTGGCGGTCATAAAGCGGTAGCGGCAATTCCCGGTTTGACCAATTATGATGAAGCAAAAAGAGTTTTGGAGGAAGTGAAACAAAAATTCGTTGAAAAAATAATATAATATAAATATGGAAAAATTTCGTACAGGATATACCTATGCTGATGTTTTATTGGTGCCAAAAAAGACACCATTGTCATCTCGGGGGGAGGCGGATGTAAAGACAAGATTTACTCGAAATATTGCTTTAAATATTCCAATGGTAAGTTCAAATATGGCGACGGTTACAGAGCATGAAATGGCTATTGCGATGGCTCGTGAAGGTGGGTTGGGGGTTATTCATCAGTTTGGAACGATAGAGGAGCAGGTTGAGGAGGTGCGAAAAGTAAAAAAAAGTACCAGTTATGTGATTGAAAATCCGGTGACATGTGCTCCTGAAATGTTGATGAATGAGGCTTTTGATTATATGGGTCGTGAAGGTGTGACCAGTTTGATTGTGGTGAAAGATAATAAAGTGGAGGGTATTTTGACTTCACGTGATTATATTTTTGAGGAAGATACAAATCGAAAAGTTGAAGATTTGATGACCAAAAAAGAGCAGCTGATTTCAGCTAAACCGGGAATAAAACTGGAGGAAGCAAAGAAAATTTTGAAAAAAAATCGAATAGAGAAATTACCCTTGATAGTCGAAGGTGACCTCCGGGGATTGATTACATCAAAAGATATCACTAAACTCGAGTCTTGGCCTCTTTCCAGTCGAGATACAAAGGGGCGATTGATGGTGGCTTGGGCATTGGGGGTGAAGGATTGTGCGGAAAGAGCCAAAGCTTTGATCCATGTCGGAGTGGATGTGTTGGTTTTGGATATTGCTCACGCTCATTCGGATTTGGTTATAAGAAAACTTAGAGAATTGAAGACACAATTTAATAATATTGATATAATGGTGGGGAATATTGCTACGGCGGATGCGGCAAGAGATTTGATTTTGGCTGGGGCTGATGGACTTAAAGTTGGGATTGGTCCGTCTCCGGTTTGTACCACTCGGATTGTGTCTGGTGCAGGCGTGCCCCAGCTGACAGCGATTATGGATGTATGCAAGATTGCTAGTCAATATAATATTCCGGTTAGCGCTGATGGTGGTATAAAGTTTCCGGGGGATTTATCCAAGGCGGTAGCGGCCGGAGCCAGTACGGGATACTGTGGGTCAATTTTTGCCGGTACTGATGAAACTCCAGGTATTATTGTTTATCGTGAAGGGCGTAGATATAAGAGATATATGGGTAGTGCCAGTTATGATAACAGTCATGAACGTAAAGAGCACCTGGAAGGCAAGAAACATAAAAAGAAATTGGATGTATTTGTTGAAGGGGTAACAAATTTGGTAGAATATAAAGGTTCAATAGCTGAAATTATTACTTCGATGATCAAGGGGTTACGCAGTGGCATTAGTTATTGCGGTGCTCATAATATCAAAGAAATGCAGATCAATGCTGAATTTATCAAAATGACATCAGCCGGTTGGGAGGAAAGCAAGAGTCGAGGATTTAAGTTGAATGAGTAAGTTAGTAATTAGCGAATAGTAATTAGTCAATAGGGATGGGATGGGATGAAGTGAGTACAAAAGTTGTTCAGGGAAAGTTTAGTTGAATAAAAAGTTTGTTCACAGTATGTATAAAATAAAAATAGAAAAATTTGCTGGGCCACTTGATTTACTTTTGCAGCTAATTGAGCAAGAAAAATTGGAGGTAACGGAGATAGCTCTTAGTCAGGTGACCGATCAATATATTGAGTATATCGAAAAATTGGAGAACCGAGATCCAGAAGAATTGTCTGATTTTTTGGTGATTGCGGCTAGACTTTTGTATTTGAAATCCAAAGCCATATTACCGATCATTAGTGAGGAAGAAGATTTTGATGATTTGGAAAAACAGTTGAAAATCTATAAAGAATTTTTAGATGCGACAAAAAAAGTTGAGGAAATGTTAAAATTGCAAAATTTCACTTATTCGCGTGAGCGACAAAAGATTGATTTAGTGGTGGAATTTTCACCGGCAGAAAATATTAAAAAAGATAATTTGAAAGAGATATTTTTGTCGGTATTGAAACGTTTGGATCCGTTGGTAAAAATGCCCAGAAAAATGATTGAAAGATCAGTCAGTTTAAGACAAAAGATTCTTCACTTGAAAGAGCTATTAAGTACTAGAAAAAAAATGAGTTTCAAAGAATTGTTTGATCAGGCTGAGTCAAGAACAGAGGTGATTATGAGTTTTTTAGCGATGTTAGAATTGGTGAAACAAAAACATTTGACAGTAAAGCAAGGTAATTTGTTTGAGGATATACATATTGAAAAAATATAAATACAAAAAGCAAATGGTAAATGGTTGAGGGGTATAGGATTTTTTAATGGTGTAAAAGTTGGCTGATCAAGGCCAATTTTGTGATTTTATATTGCTTGAATTTGCTCTTTGTTTGTAGTATAATCTAAATACAGAAATAATTTTTTTTTATGCTAAAATCACAGATTGAAAGCCTTTTGTTTGCTTCAACTAAACCGATTACCAGTGAATGGTTGGTAAAATTTTTGGTCAAGCAGGGGGTGAAAGTGAAAAAGGAGCAAATTGATGATATTTTGATTGAATTGCAGGCGAAATATAATCAAAATGAAAGTGGTATTAATCTGATTGAAAGTAATGGTCAGTATCAATTGGTTACCGGAGTTCAGAATTCTGAATTGATAAAAGCACTAGTTAAAGACGAGAAAACCGGTGAGCTATCTCAGCCATCGTTAGAGACATTGACGATCATCGCTTATCGTGGACCGATTACCAAACCTATTTTGGAACAGATTCGAGGAGTGAATTGTAGTTTGATCTTGCGAAATTTGCTTATTCGAGGTTTGATTCAAGAGGAAAAACAAGGTAATGGAATTGTATATTTTGTCACGCCGGAATTATTGAAATATTTGGGTTTGGTCTCAGTAAATGATTTGCCCAATTATGAGAAACTGCATCAAGTAGAAAATTTGGAGGAATTTTTGGATAAACAGAAAAAGGAACAGGCCGTGGAGGGGGAAGATAAAAGTAATTAAGAAAACATGTCATTATTGAAAGTTATTTTAAGTTTGTTACTAATTAGTTCTCAGGCCGGAGTGTTTGCGGTTGAAAATGAACAACGGATTTTTCTGGATCAAGAAAAAGTCTATCAAGAAGAAGTTCCGGTGCGAATTAATGAAGAAAATATTGGTGTAGAGATTACCGCTGAAAAGTTTGTGGTGATTGATATTGAATCCGGATTGGTATTGCTCGAGAGTCATTCGCAGGTCAAGCAGCCGATTGCCAGTATTACCAAATTGATGACGGCTATGGTAATTTTGGATTTTGAACCCAATTGGCAGCAATCAGTGATGATGAGCCTGGTAGATGAGACCAGTGGAGCTTATCCTCATATTTATCGTGGTGAGGAGGTACTTTTTTATGATATGTGGAAAGCGGGCCTGATCAGTTCGGACAACAATGCTATTATGGCTATGGTTCGCAGTTTGGGTGTCTCGAGAATTGACTTTGTGCAGATGATGAACGAAAAAGCCAAAGAATTGAAATTGTATAATACTAAGTTTGCTGATCCTACCGGTTTGAATGCTGGTAATATGTCGACGGCTTCAGATGTGGCTAGATTGGTGTATGAAGCGATGAAACATAATGAAATACGAGAGTCTGTTCTTCAGGAATCGTATAAATTTGATATTTTGAATAATAAAAAGAAACGAACAATTGTTAATACAGATATCTTGCTGGATAGTTTTCTTAATAGTGAAGAATATGGCTACGAATTGGTCGGTGGTAAGACAGGCTTTTTGCCAGAGGCTGGGTATTGTTTAGCGGTTGAAATTGAACATGAAAATAAACCGGTGATGATTGCGGTTTTAAATAGTGATACCATTAGCGATAGATTCCAAGATACCAAAGTCTTGGCCGATTGGGTGTTTAATAATTATGAGTGGTAATATATGGAATTTCAGGAAATCTTGAAGTTTATCAAGGAGGAAGATGTGCGAATGCGAGAGCATTTTTATCCTCACTTTGATCAGGAAAAAGTGATTTTGGCCAGAGCGGTCAAACTGTCAGAAGAGGTTGGTGAATTGTCAGATGAAATTTTGAGGTCTTTAAATGTTCAGAGAAAAGAGAAAATGGATGGACATTCTCATGAGACTTTGGCAAAAGAGGTGGCTGATGTTTTTATGGTAACTTTACTATTGGCCCAATCTTTGGATGTTGATGTTCAAACGATAGTTAAAAAGAAAATTCAAGAAATTGAAAATAGATATAATAAATAATCATTTATGTTTGTAGTAGATTTAGTGAAAAATTTACCTCATGAATTAGCCACTTTTTTGTTGGCTTTGATTCCGATTACAGAGCTTCGGGCTTCAATCCCGGTGGCGATTGGTTTATTTAAAATGTCAGCTTTATCCGCTTTTTTCTGGTCAGTGTTGGGTAGTATTTTTATAACCATTATTTTGGTTTATATGCTTGATTTTGTGACCAAGTTTCTCAGACCCAGATTCAAATGGGCTGATAAGTTTTTTGATTGGTTGTTTGAACGGACCAGAAAGAGATTTGAAGGCAAATATTTGACTTATGGAGAGATTGCGTTGATTATTTTTGTGGCTATTCCATTGCCGGTGACGGGTGTTTGGACCGGGTCATTAGCTGCGTATTTGTTTGGGATTGAACGAAAGAAATCTGTGTTGCTCATTTCGATCGGCGCTATGATTGCCGGATTTATTGTGACCATTATCAGTGCAGGTGGTGTGGCTTTGTTTGCGTAAAAGGATTAAAAGTGATAGAAGTGTTAGAGGTAATAAAAACTATTTTGTCAATCTGAACCTTGTGTTGAACCTGCCGGCAGGCAGGCTTGATTCAGTATTGTTTCAGAGTCTCATGACCGGTAGTGACTTTGGTAACTGAACGGAGATGCTGAAACCCGCCTACGTTAAAATTGCGGTGGACACGTAAATTCAGTATGACGAAAAAATATGAAAATAGGTATTGATTGTCGACAAATTTATGATGTAAAAAATAACCGCGGAGCTGGAATTCCGCGTTATGTTTTTAATTTGGTCAAAGCTATTATGGAAGCTGATAGTCAGAATGAATATGTATTGTTTTTTGATGATAATATAAATGATGAAACTTTGAATGCACTTCGAACTCATCGGGGATTCAAGGTGGTTAAGGTAAAAAATAAAGTACCATTTTTTTCTGCCCATGTTGGTTTTACATTCAAGTTGTGGGCCGAGTGGCTTGATTGGTGCATTTTCCCAGCCAATATTATGCCATTTTTTTATGTAGGTAAAAGTACCCTGATTATTCATGATCTTTTAATTTACAATTATCCTCAATGGTTTCCAAATAAACAATGGTTTTCTAAGTTGTTGGTCGTGCCGTCCAGTATTGCCAAAGCGACCAATATTATGACCATATCTGAGGCGACAAAATCAGATTTGTTGTTTTTATTTAAGTTTAAAAAAGCCAAGGATGTAATTGCGGTTCATTCGGGGGTGGAGGATCGGGTTAATTATAATGAGAGAGAGGTAAAGGAAGTCGAGGAAAAATTTAAGATAAAAAAGGAGTTTTTGTTTTTTGTGGGGACAATCGAGCCGAGAAAAAATTTACGGCATTTATTTCAGGTTTTTGGCAAGTATATTCAAGAATATCCTGGTGATATGGAATTGATTGTGGCTGGAATTAAAGGCTGGAAATATAGAAAGATTTTTAAGACAATGATTAAAATTAATAATAAAGTTGGCAAACAAGTCATTCGATATGTTGGTAAAGTATCTGATAATGAAAGGAATGTTTTAATGCAGCAGGCTAAGTGCTTTGTCTTTCCATCACATAATGAAGGTTTTGGTTTGCCAATACTCGAAGCCATGCAACAGGGTGTGCCAGTGATTGCTTCTAAGATTCCGGTAACACAGGAGCTTGTCGTTGGTGGTGAAGCATTGCTCGTACCGCCAGACGATCAAATTGATTTGTTTACGGCAATAAAAAAAGTGCTTGATAACGAAGCACTTAGAAATGAAATGATTGAAAAAGGGAAAGAAAGAGTGAAAAATTTTAAATGGTCAGTTACAGCAAAGGCACTATTGAAATTTATAGAATTGCCAGATAATAATGATGAATAAAATCTGAAGTACAAAGGCAACTTTTAATGGGATCCGAAATTTTATCAATTCATGAATTCGCATGTGAATGAAGTTGAACCGGAAAAAATATTTTTTGTTCATTTGATATAAGCCAACCAATAAATCAGGTAAAACACCGCCAAAAATACCGGCAATTATTGGATAAATGTTGGCTCCGGTATTTTTTACTTGACTGAAATATAGCGATAAAAACATTAAGCCCAAAACTGCATCGACTGCAATCAGGCCCACAACCTGTTTGATTTTTTTTTCGGTTTTAAAAGCAATAACATTGTCATGATCTCCATGAGGAATAATGTCGAACAAGAAATGTGTTATGAAGCTGATGATAAAAGTCAGGGGAATACTGTTGATTCTTTCTCCGATAAAGGCTCCTGCAGCTCCGTGAACGGTCATTAGCATATAGAAAAAGATTGAGAAAATTAAGATTATTAATGGAAAGAGATTAAGATTGTTATAAGTTGATGTTTAAAACAGTTAGCTCTGGGCGACAAAAGAGGCGAGCTCGTGGTCCAGATTCTCCGAGACCTTTGGAAATGTATAGTTGATTTTTATCTAATTGAAATAATCCCATATCAAATTTCCGACCCAATTTTGTCGGCAAGGAGCTGAGTGATCCGATAAAGGGTAGGCGTATTTGGCCGCCGTGGGTATGACCGGACAGGACGAGGTCAAATTTTTCAGAAGCTGGTTTGAGAATAACTTCTGGGTTGTGGGCCAATAAAATATGGGGCTGAGAAGTACTGATTGATCCCCCCATGCGGTTTAATTCATTGTCAACAGAGTTGGGTTCATACCAAATTTCTCTAATGCCTGAAACGTATAATGGACCTTGTTTGGTATTGATTAGTTTTGTTTGATTGTCAATGAAATTGACGTTAATTGATTGAAAAAATTCTTTGATAGTTGCAGTTTTGTCGATAGTTTTTCCATCATAAAAATCTTGTTCAAAGCCGAGATTATATTCATGATTACCAGAAATGGCATAGGTCGGGTAAGCGGTGGTAATTTCTTTCAGGGGAGTCAAATATTCGATGTTTTTGGCCGCACCGAGAACATAGTCGCCGGTCATCAAAATGATGTCTGGATTAATAACGGCTATTTTTTTTGCTACTCGTTTGAAATATCCCGGTCCTTTATATGGTCCGGCATGAGTGTCTGTTAGTTGGACGATTTTGATGCTTTCTGTTCGGTTGGTGTTGTTTAGATTTATGTCAATCTGTTTGGTTTGAATCCATTGTGGTTCGATAAAACTGCCATAAAAAACGGTCAGAAAAAGTAATACAAAAAAAGCCTCAATGGAAAATTTGAGGATTTTTTGGTTTTTTGAATCATAGTCCCAGTGACGTTTGAGGCTGCCGGCAAAAGTGTATATTGTTAATAGACTGAGAGCTAGGATTGAAAGAATTTTGTAATCCCAAAATATAATATATTGCATGTATTTGATATATGGTGACAGGGGGCGGGGTTGAACCGCCGACCTAGGGGTTATGATTCCCTCGCTCTGACCAACTGAGCTACCCTGCCATAAAATTGAATCACTATTGAACTATTAATCATCAAAAAAAGACTAAACTCGAAATTCTAAAGACTAAAACTGGGAGATATTTTTAGAGTTTAGAGCTTAGAATTTAGAATTTTATGATTTGGTTGCGGAGGGAGGATTCGAACCTCCGACCTCCAGGTTATGGGCCTGGCGAGCTGCCACTGCTCTACTCCGCGTTAATTTTTGACATCGCTAATATCATACATGATAATTAATAATTTGGCAAGGATTAAATTAAAAGTGATGCATTTGTATCTTTGTATTGAAATTTGGTGCCGAAGGAGAGACTCGAACTCTCACGATGTCGCCATCACTGGATTTTGAGTCCAGCGCGTCTACCAGTTCCGCCACTTCGGCTTATTATAATAATTTTTTTAGAAATTCTTTCCCCGATCCTCCCTTAAGATATTTTTCATTTTGCGAGCATCTGGTCTAGTGTCGAATTCTTTTTGGTATATTAATACAAATGGTTTGAATGGTCTAGTGTTTTTTTCTTTTCCTGAATTATATTGGTTAATTCTTCTTAATAAGTTACTGGTTAGACCAACATAGATATACAGTTTAATTTTACTGCTTAATGCATATACATAATACATCATATAGTGTGTCTTAGCGCGCCTGCCTGCCGGTAGACAGGTCTACCAGTCCTCCCATACGGGAGGCAAGTCCGCCACCGCGGCAAGATGTTTGAGGTGTGAATTAGCTTGTTCTGGAATCATCAAAATGGCTAATTTGGAGGGTAGAAATTTCAGTGGAAAGCAGGGTCATTATACTACACATTTCATATATTGTCAAAAGTCAAATTGTTAGTTATAATTGTAATAGAATATAACATTTTAATAGGGAAATCATAGGGGTAGAATCTCCTATAGTTTTTCTTTAATGATATGGCGCATATAATCGGCGTGGTTAATCAAAAAGGTGGTGTAGGTAAAACAACCACTGCGATCAATTTGGGAGCTTATTTGGCAGAACATGGCAAGTATGTTCTTTTGGTTGATCTTGATCCACAGGCGAATGCATCATCGGGATTGGGTGTGAGTTATCAAGATTTAGACAAAGGAATTTATGAAGCACTTATAGGTCGCCATTTGGTGCGAGAGATTGTTATGCCGACAGGGATTCATGGCTATAGAATTGCGCCATCAACTCAGGCTTTAGCTGGAGCTAATGTTGAGTTGGTTGATGTGGATAGAAGAGAATTTCGATTGTCAGATGCATTACATGAAGTAAAAGGTGATTATGATGTGATTTTGATTGACTGTCCACCATCATTGGGGATTTTGACCATCAATGGATTGGTGGCGTCTGATCACTTACTGATTCCGGTCCAGGCTGAATATTATGCATTGGAAGGTTTGGGGCAACTGTTGAATACGGTTTCTTTGGTTAGGGAAAATATAAAAGAAGAATTAAATATATTGGGGGCGGTTTTGACGATGTATGACAAGAGGACCAGATTGTCCGGTCAAGTGATGCAAGAATTATATCAACATTTCCCAAATAAAATTTTTCGTTCAACTATTCCTCGAAATGTCAGGTTATCAGAATCACCCAGTCATGGATTGGCAATTTCTCAATATGATCCATTGTCTAAAGGCGCAAAAGCATATAGTAAGTTGGCTCGTGAGGTTTTGGATATTTTAGACGAATAAATAAAAAATAAAAATATTATGACAAAAGTCGGTGGTTTGGGACGAGGATTGGGATCTCTTATCCCAAATAAAAAAATCACAGAAGAGGTGGTGTCGCAGCAACACAGAGATCTTTTGATTGATGAAAGTGACAAGATTTTGCAGGTGCCACTCGATAAAATTGATGTTAACCCAATGCAACCCCGACGAGTTTTTGATCATAGTGAATTGGAAGAACTGATTAATTCAATCAAAGAGTATGGGGTGATTCAGCCATTGATTGTCACTAAGCAAGGTGATCGATATGAACTGATTGCCGGTGAGCGGCGAATGCGGTCATCAAAGATTGCCGGATTGAGTACGGTCCCGTGTATAGTGAGAGAGGCTGATGAACAGGAAAAATTGGAGTTAGCATTGATTGAAAATGTACAACGGCAACAGCTTAATCCGATTGAAGAAGCTTTGGCGTATCAAAAATTGATGGACGAGTTTAATTTGACTCAAGAAGAGGTGGCTGAACGTGTGGGAAAATCCCGGTCTTCGATTGCCAATAGGCTGCGAGTTATAAATTTGCCAGAAGAGGTACAAAAGGCTTTGGTGGATGGTAAAATTACCGAAGGTCATGCCAGAGTGATTGCGGGATTTGAGACTGATGAAAAACAATTGAATTTTTTGGAACAAATATTGAATTATAATTTTACCGTAAGAGATGCTGAGCAAGAAAGCCGCAAATTGACCAAAAGAGGTAAGTCAAAGTCTAGAGAACAGCTTGATCCGACTACCGAGGCGGCTAAAGAAGAAATTCGGGATGCTTTGTCAACCAAAGTATCGGTGACCAAAAAAGGTGGCAGGGGACAGATCGTGATTGACTTTTATTCAGAAGAAGAGTTTAATGATATAGTGTTTAAAATAACGAATTAAAGTAAGATAATTAAGACCTGCCTGCCGGCAGGCAAGGATTGAGAATAAATAAGGAAAGAGAATTAAGATACAAATATTTTATGAAAAAGATTTTACTTGGAGGGTTGATCATGGTGATGGCTTTTACTTTGGCTGGTTGTGAAAAGGCGCCAAAATATGAACGAGTTAGTTGGAATGTTAACCCAGAGACCGTCTCAGAGGGAGTCCGGGGGTTTGGTACATATACCAATCCGTTATTTAGATATGAGCTTCGAGTACCAAAAGGATGGACTTATCAGGATGATGCCACTGATCTCGAAGGTGGTCGTAAAGTAGTTTTTTATCCAGAAAATAAAAAATTGACTGATGAATATAAAGGCGCGGTGATTGTCAAAGGATTTGTTAATTGGAATGTTGGATATTCCATCGGTGATTATTTTCGTAAGGAAGTAGAACGCGATTTGTGGGATTCGGAGATTGAAAAAGAAACGATTCGCGTTGATGATCGAGAAGGAACATTATTGCGTGAAGTAACCGGATTGCCGGAGTCGGAGAAGATGGATGTGATTGGATTTGAGCTGGCTGATCGAATTGTTGAGATTCGTTTGATGGATAATAGTGAAGATGCAAAGTTATTGCTCAATAGTTTGAATTTTTATGGTGATAAAGTAATAGATCCAGCAGCAGAGTAGTGGTTCTAATCACGAATAATACAAAGGTACGAATTATTGAATATCAAATATAAAAAAAGCCGTTCGGGTGATACCGAGCGGTCTTTTGATCTTTATTGTCTTGATTTGTAGTGAAGTATGGTGACGTATTCTTGAACGCCTCCAGGTGGGACGGTCAACTGTAGGATGCCAGATGTGACTGGACTGGCGCAAAATTCTTGGCCATTGTTGTCCATGCTCACTTCTTCCCACTTTGAGGTTCCTTCGGTGGTGGGATCGAGAAGACGGCATTGAACAGCCGAGTAGTTGATGTAGATTGCGATGCAGTTGTTCATTCGTGGTGTGCTGTTGTAAGTGATCTCGCCGATCTCCACGATCATGCCGGGATTGACCGGTCCAGCCCACCAGACAGGTTTGCTGACGGTATTTTCTGGTCGAGCTTGGGTGCTGGCGATGTTGAAGTCTTTCCAGCTTTTGTTGCAGCCGCTAATACAGCCACTAGCACAGCTGGCGGCGTATGGGGCGCCACCAACGATGACCCAAGCCAACAACCCGATGATGATCAGAGAGAAGATGTAGAGACTCCAGTGGAATTCCGGTTTTTTCTTTGGGGTGGTGGTCGTTGTGGTGGCTGGGGTGGTAGTTGCATTCTTTCGACGGATTAGATAACCGATTACGAAGATGCCGATGACGACAACTCCAAGTGATAGACCCCAGTGAATTCCAAGCATGAAAAGAGCGGTAGCGGCAAACAGTAGAACGAGAATCAGATATGTCATGTTTCTCTCCTTGTATTCAGGATTTTGATTACATAACATTATATCATATTTTTTTATATGTTGTCAATATTGGGGTGGTTTTAGGGTAAAAGAACATGAAAACAAGAAAGCATTAAAACATAAAAGCAAAGAAATTATAACATGATAAAGAAATAAAAAAATACCTCAGTTTTGAGGTATGTAAGTTTAGGATTTGTCTTTTTTATTACTTGAACCGCCACCATTGCGAGCACGGTCAGCGAAGGCACCAGCAAATTCAATGGCAGCGTTGGCAAGGTCACCAATGCCATCTTTGGTTCGAGCTCTAAGGTGAGCGGTTCGAACTTCTTCAATACTATTTTGGCCTGCGGCTTCAGCTTCGAGCATCTTTAAGCGTCTAGAGGCTTCGGCTGTGGCTTTAATGTCAATTGATTTGGCTTCACCCTTGGCAATAGTAATATCTCTTTTGGCCGTTTCTTTGGCGGCTAGGGACTGAGCATGGGCGGTTTCGATGGCTTGATATGCGTCAACAATTTTATCTGGAGGAGAGATGTCATCGATATTGACACGGACGATATGGAGACCGGTGGTTTCAAGGATAGAGTGATTGGCAACCAGTTTGGCGTGGTCAATCCGAGTGACATTGAAAAGTCTAGTAATCAGTTTGATTCTACGTTCGTCAGTCACAGGATCAAGGCCATCAAGAGCTTGTTGTAGTCTTTGGTCCTCATAAGCTTTGATTTCGTTGATATGTGCAGGGTCAGAGTTATCAACTTCTTCATTGGCTAGGGTTTTGACATAGAATCTAAGGAATTGAAGAACGAGTTGTTTGTGTGTCTGGGTGTCATCGAATTCATAACCATTGATAGCACTGCGAACAATGTCAATAATGATTTCTCGAACGATTTTATCTAAGTCATCTTGACTGTTGATGAATCGTTCGGCGTAATCAGCATCATCGCTGTTCGGGTTAAATGGATTCCCATTTCTGCAAACGTTTTTGCTTCGGCCAATTTGAGTGACCAGGCCGATTTCTACAGTAACGATTCGTCCATCGGAAGTGATAATGCTTTCTGTGATTTTTTTATCGTCGCCGTCTTTTTTGAAGATTTTGGTTGAGAAACGGAAAGTATTAAGATCGTCAATCAATGGGATTCGCCAGTTGAGTCCAGGAAGGAGAATTCGATCAAGTTTGCCAAGCCGGAGAGTAAAAATCATGGTCGGCTGTTTGATAATGGTAATGAAAGGTACTGCAGCAAGAAGGACTAGACAGATAATACCAGCGATATTGTACCATTCCATGGTTAGACTCCTTTTAGAGTGGTTCTGATTGGTTTTAAACGAACTCGGGTATTACAAAACACTTTACCATATATTTTGAAAAAAGTCAACTGTAAAGTGTTTTTCTTGAGAGTGATATGCTTAATTTTAGGTAAATTTTGTCAGGGCGGTGATGATGAATCGGATGATAATATAGCTGGTGAAAATTATTACCAGGCCGATAACAGAATAGGAGATAGCTTTTTTCCCCTTGTTAATCATGTCGGCTTTGCCTTGAGAAAAAATCCACATCAGGCCGCCATAAATAAAAATAACTAGGGCTAGAGCACCAGATAGACCGACAACATAGCGGATGATACGGCCAAGCAGTAGGTTGATGGATGTTGTGCCAAGTGGGTTGGGTAAAGAGGTGGTGGTGCCACTAGCATTGGTTGGAGTCAGTCCTGATGGCTGTGAAGGGGGGAGGATGGGCGGTTGTTGTACCTCGCAGGTAGAGTTGGTGGTGTTACAATAGTTTGATTGGCACATGTTATTGGTTGTACAGTTGGTTGAGCCAGTGGCTATTTTGGTTGTACAGACTCTAGGAGTGGTGGTAGGACAAAAGTCAATAGAGGTATCGCATTTATTGTTGGCAGTACACTCTGCGCCGGTGGGCGCAATTATTGCTTGGGCGTTGGGAGTAAAAATCATGAAAACAAAAAAGCATGAAAACATTAAAGTAATAAAGGAAATTTTTTTCATATTTATTTTTTAAATTTTGATATAAGATTTTTCCAGCTTTGATTTTTGAAAATAGCAATATGCTGTCTGGCGGTTCGGGTGGTGACAAATTTTAGCCATTCAGGATTGGGACCTTTGCGGTTTTTGTCGGTGACAATTTCTACCACGTCACCATTTTTTAATTTTGTATCTAGGCTAATCTGAGTGTTGTTGACTATGGCTCGTTCAGTTTTGTCACCAATATCGGTGTGAATATGATAAGCAAAGTCAACTGGCGTCGCTCCGTCCGGGAGGTCGATGACGTCACCTTGTGGGGTAAATACGAAAATTCGATTTTGGAAAACGTCAATCTTGGCCCCTTCAAGAAAGTTTTCATTGTCCCGGACATCTTTGAGCCAGCGAGCCAAGTCTTGAACCCAAGCAACCTCTTTTTTACTTTTTTCTTGTTTATTTTGAGGTGATTCTTTGTAATTCCAATGAGAAGCAATACCAAATTCGGCTTGTTCATCCATGGTTTGACTTCTGAGTTGGAGCTCGACGATTTCTTGATTGGCGCCAAATACGGTGGTATGGAGAGATTGGTAACCATTGGGTTTTGGTTGGGCAATATAGTCTTTAATTCTACCTTTGACCGGCTTCCATATACTGTGAATGATTCCGAGAGTGGCATAACAATCAGCGATATTTTTTAGAATCACTCGAATCGCTACGATGTCGTAGATTTTTGTGATATCTCGATTGAAGCGTAGTAGCTTGCGATAGAGGCTGTAATAGTGTTTTGATCGGCCGTAAATTTCGACATAGTTGATTTTTTCGGTTCCAAGCTCATCGGTGAGTTGTTTGATCATTAGGTTTAAGGTTTTTTGTTTGATCGGGGCGTTTTGTTTGATCAGTTGTTCAACCCAGATATATTCTTCGGGATAGGCATATTTGAAGGCGGTGTCTTCGAGACGAGATTGAAGTTCACCAATACCGAGACGGTTGGCAATGGGAGCGTATATCTCCAGAGTTTCCATGGCAATTCTTTTTTGTTTATTGGCTGGTAAAGCGTAGAGAGTGCTTAAGTTGTGCAAACGGTCAGCAAATTTGACAATGATGACTCTAATATCTTCGGCCATCGCAACAAACATTTTTCGTAAATTTTCAACGTAGCGATCCATGCCGAGATATTTGATGTTACTCAATTTGGTAATGCCTTCAACAATACCGGCAACATCGGTGCCAAATTTTTCTTTGATTTCTGCTAGTGTATGTTCGGTATCTTCTGGTACATCATGCAATAGACCAGCAATGATCATGTTTGGTGGTAGTTTTAATTCGGCGAGCGTTTGAGCTGTGGCCAAAGAATGTTCAATGTAATTAGCTCCGGTAGCTCGTTTTTGTCCGGCATGAGCCTTGTTGGCAAAGTCAAAAGCAGCCTCGACTCTTTCAATGTCAGATTGAGGATATTGGCCCTTGATTGTGCTGATGAGTTTGCGAATAGTCATAGATTTATTATACCAAATTTAGTGATATATTTCATGTCTAGGATCAGATTCGAGAGCTTGAAGGATCTTTTTTTCTGCGATTGGTGTGGTTATTATTTTTAACCACTCTTCTTTAGGTAGAAATTGTTTTGGATTGCTGATGATCTCAACGATGTCTTCATTTTGTAGCTCATGATCCAATTGGACTGTTTGGCTATTGACTCGGGCAGAATGACAACTGTTGCCGACTTGTGAATGAATGTGATAGGCAAAGTCAATGACAGTGGCTCCTTTGGGGAGAGAAATAACGTCTCCTTTGGGTGTATAGGTGAAAATTTTATCAAATAAAACTTCAGTGTTAATCTGAATCCAGTCTTGATTGTGGTTGGTTGAGCGATTGAAGTTGATGATTTTCAACGCCCAGTCAGGGATATTTTTTTGATTGTTTTTGTAAAACCAATGTGATGATTTACCATACCTAGCTTCATGGTCCATGTCAGCGGTTCGTATTTGAAATTCAGTCGGACGATTATTTAGGCCATAGACGGTGGTATGTAAACTGCGGTATTGGTTTTTTTTGGGCGCGTTGATATAGTCTTTGATTCTATTTGGTACCGGGTGCCAGATGGAATGAATCAATTCTAATGCTTTGTAGCAGTCATCAATTGTCGGCACAATAATTCTAAGCGCAAATACATCATATATTTCGTTGAAGTTTTTTTGTTTTTCATTCATTTTTTGATAAATGCTGTAAAAATGTTTGAAGCGACCACTCACATCACAGTGAAGGTTGTTCTTTTGGGCTTTATTGGTCAATATTTTTATAGTTTTAGCGACATATTTTTCTCGGTTTTTCTTTTCATCAACATGAAATTTTCTTTCGATATTTTGGTACTCTTCTGGTTGAAGAAACCGGAATGAATAATCTTCCAGTTGCCATTTGAGACGCCAGATACCGAGAATGTCTGCAATGGGAGCATAAATATGCATGGCTTCGGTGGCGGTTCTGATGCGGTGTTTTTCTTTTATTTGATCAATGTTCTTGAGCAAGTCAATGAGGGAACACATTTTTAAAATAATAACTCGAGTATCTTTTGAGCTGGTCAGGATAAGTTGTTGGAGCGATTCATGGTTATTGGTGTCAGACGGACGGCAAATTGTTTTTAGACGATTTGTGGCTTGAATAATATTGACGACATCGGTGCCGAATATTTTTTGAAGATCCTTTATGCTAATCGGTGAGTATTCCGGAAGATGTTTGAGATAAGCGGCGTAAAGGGAATGAAAGTCTGGATTGAGCTCAGCTAAATGATGAACGGTGTTTTTTGTATGTTCTAAAAGACTTCGGTTGTGAAGTTTGACATCTAAATGAATATTAGCAAGATCGTGAGCTTTGAACAGTTTGTAAAAATTTGAAGATGTTTGTTTCTTAGTAATATTCTCCAGGTTTGGAATGTGAGATTTGAAACAGTATAAATATTCAAGCGCTACAATTTCGGCTGGAACGTGTTTGAGGCTGATGTTGTAGGCGTTGTTGAAGGCTTGATTTTTTGTCAGTTCATCATCAATATCTTTAGTCAAATTAAAAACGGTCTGAATGATTTTTTCATTAATTTCGTGACCGTGAACACGGTTGAGATTATCAATCAATTTTTGAATTTTCTGGTCCATAATATTAGTGCTGATACTCTTATTATAGGATATCTGGGAGGATTTTCAATAGCCTTATATTTTAGCAGTTTTTTAATGATTTGTAAAGTCAAAGATTTTGATAAACAAATTATGGTTGATTGATTCTCACCCAGAAAGCGATACTTTGATGTATCGTTTTTATGGTGAATAGACCTTGATTGTTTGAATCAAAAGTGTTATGTTTTTTTTGTGGGATTTGGGAGACACGAAACTTGCAGTTTTGTGATTGGAGTTGTTTCCTTGATTTCTACGCCAGAGTTAGGTAAACCCTAATTCAATGTCAACAAAAAGCAGCCTTTGAGGCTGTTTTTTGTATGTCGATTAAAAGTATAGTCTGAAATTTATTTTTTCTTTGTTTTACTGTTTGTTTGGCAATCTTTGTTAGAACACTTTTTATCTCCTTTGATTGTTTCAGTGATTAGAGCTTCACAAGTTTGGCATTTTTCACCAGTTGGTTTTTGCCACAAGGCAAAGTCGCATTTGGGATATTTGTCGCAGCCATAGAATATTTTTCCGGCTCGGGTTCGTTTGGTTTCAATTTCTCCAGTTTCACACTTGGGACAATTTACGCCAGTGCCTTGTTTTTGCTTTTTGATGTATTTGCAATCAGGATAATTTGAACAACCAATAAATGGTCCAAATCGGCCAACTTTTTCTACTAAGGCGGCTTTACAGTCCGGGCATTTTTCATCTAACGTCTTTAGTTCTGGCTTGTCCTCAATTTCACCGGTTTCAGCATTAATATTTTTGGTATTTTTACATTCTGGGTAATTTGAACAAGCGATGAATTTCCCAAATCTTCCAGTCTTGATCACCATTGGAGCTTGGCATTTTTCGCATTTTTCATCAGTGGTTTCTTCGGTTAAATCTTTTTTTGTTAACTCTTTGGTTTTTTTCTGTAAATTATCAATAAATGGTTCATAAAAATTTTTGATAATCGGTTGCCATTCTTGTTTGCCTTCTTCAATTAAGTCGAATTTTTTTTCAATATCAGCGGTAAAATCATAATCAACAATATCGGCAAAGTGTTCAACCAAAATATCGGTTACCAAAGTACCCATCTCAGTCGGTTTGAGAGCCTTGGCTTCTTTTTCAACGTAACCACGGTCTTGAACGGTTGCAATTGTTGGCGCGTAGGTTGAAGGTCGGCCAATACCATATTCTTCCAGTGCTTTGACTAAAGTCGCTTCGGTGTACCGGGCTGGTGGTTGAGTGAAATGTTGTTCGCCTTTGATCTCTTTGCTGCCGAGAGTATCACCTTCATTTAATTCCGGCAAAAGAGCTTCTTTGGTGACTTCTTTGTAAATTCTGAGAAAGCCATCAAACTTAATGGTTTGGCCATTGGCGCGGAAAGTATATTTGTCTGATTCGTCGTTGATATCAATGATGGTTGCATCCAATTTGGCGGCGGTCATCTGAGTCGCCAGAGTTCGAGACCAGATTAAGTTGTAAAGTTTGAACTGTTTGTCGTCTAAATATTGTCTGATTGATTCTGGTGTTTGAGCTGGATCAGTGGGACGAATAGCTTCGTGAGCTTCTTGGGCTCCTTTTGATTTTGATTTGTAACGAACCGGTTTGGCCGGAATGTATTCTGGGCCAAGAGTGGTTTTTAAATAATCGTGAGTAGATTGGAGAAAGATTTCTGACAAATTTTGAGAGTCAGTTCTCATGTAGGTGATGAGACCAATAGATTCTGATCCAATTTTTATACCTTCATAGAGTTGTTGGGCGACCATCATGGCTTGTTTGGCTGACATGTGTAGTTTGTTGTTGGCTGCCTGTTGCATGGTTGAGGTGGTCAGTGGGGTGGGGGGATTTTTTTTGGTTTCCTTTTTCTCTACTTTTGTGATTTTGTATGATTTATCTTTTAATTCCTCCAATATTTTGTCTGCAGATTCTTTGTCTTTGATGTCTAATTTTTTTAATGTTTTAGCGCCAATAGCATTTAATTTGCCTGGGAACTCTTGTTTTTCTTTATCAAAAATTCCTTCGATAGTCCAATATTCGTCTTGTTTGAATGCTTCGCGTTCGCGTTCTTTTTCTACGATCAAGCGGACGGTAACTGATTGGACACGACCGGCGGACAATCCTCTTGCGACTTTGTTCCAAAGGAATGGAGACAATTTGAAACCAACGAGACGGTCCAGGACACGTCTGGCTTGTTGGGCGTCAACTAAATTTTCATCAATAGCTCTCGGATTTTCCAAGGCGTGTTCGATGGCGCTTTTGGTGATTTCATGAAAAGTGATTCTTTGATATTTCTTTGGTTTGAGTAAATATTTCAAGTGCCAAGAGATCGCTTCTCCTTCGCGATCTTCATCAGTTGCCAAAATAACGTTGTCTGCTTTCTCAGATAAATCTTTTAGTTTTTTTACTTGTTTTTTGGCTTTTTCAATTACCGCATATTTGGGTTTGAAATCTTTATCAACATCAATACCAAGTTCTTTGGGCGGTAGATCTCTCACATGGCCATAAGAAGATTCCACTTTGTAATCTTTGGGTAGAAATTTGGAAATGGTTTTGGCCTTGGTTGGAGACTCGACGATGACTAAATGCATATAACAATTGTAATAAGTAAAATTAGTTAAATTGAATTGAGCGGTTTTGATAACGCAATTGTTTATAAACTAACAGATTCCAAATTATGTGTCAACTTATGAACAATTGACATTAGTGTCATTATATGATAATTTGTTACATTCACGCAAACAGGAGCAATAAATGGAGGATTCAAATGACGGACAATGATCGAGTTTTGTCTTTGGTGGAGCGGCTGAAAAGACTGCCGAAAAATTATCGACCGGGAAAGAAGATCCAAACTCCAGACAAGGTGTTGGTGCCCGATAGGCTCAGGCGGACCATTGATTATTGGGCTTGGCTTTGGCGGCGTCCCTGGAATACAGCGTTTATTTTTGCTTTTGCTATCTTTCATTCGGTGGTTAATGAACTGGACATTTTGCCGGGTGATAAAGTGGTAATGATCAATAAAAGAACCAAAAAAGTGAGAACTATCATTTTCTGATTGATAATCACAAAACTACCCCTGGAGGAGTCAAATGAAAGATCGTCAGCCCGATGAATTTGATGTGGCATGTGATCATTATCAAAATACGGTGAAACAGAATAAAGAACGAATTTATTGACCGTTTGCTGAGTTGGAACAGGAAATGCAAGGGAAAATTGATGCGGCGGCTGATTTGCAGCCGATTGGTAAAAGGGACGAAAAATTTGAATTCCGGATGAATAAAGTTTTTATCGTTTGTTATGATGATGATAATGATCAGAAAATGCTGAGGTCGGGTTTGCAGTTTGAGGATTGGACACCATTGCTGGTTGTAAATGTGCACGAATCAGAAGAGTTTGATGTGGTCGTCACATTTAGGAATATTGGATCCGGAGTAGAGACTTATTTGGTTTTGACTTTGGATGAAGATTTGAAACTTTTGAATTATCTGTATCCGATTGATGAATGGCTCAAGGCCAAGAAGCAAATTGAAGCTTTGAGTGTGGAATGGCTAAGTAGAGCAGCGGAAATTAAATAACACAGCAATGACTGTGTTTTTTTGTTTATTCTTTTTTTGATAATTATTTAGGGAAGTTGGTGCGTTGTTCCAATTGTTTTTCTTCACTAATAAATTGTTTCCGGAGATCTGAGCATAGGAAAAATGAGCCGGTGATCAAAATAATGTCAGAAGGTTTGGCTGATTTAACTGCAGCTGCTAAAGCTTGGTTGGGGTCGAGAAAAGTTTGCGTTGGTTTGCCGATGAAAGCTGCTTTTAGTTGTTTCAAATCACAATTTTTACGAAATGGGTTGGTGAATCTGGTGATATAGACTTTGTCAGCCAAGGTTTTTAGTGATTTGAAGACATCTTTGGGATTTTTTTTATCACCGAGAGCGCAAATTAGATGAACTTTGGGTCTGGTTGACCTTTTGACAGGCTCAGGATGACAAAAAAATGATTTGAGGTTTGAGGTTAGATATTTTATTTTGTCAGGATTGTGAGCGCC
Source organism: Candidatus Falkowbacteria bacterium CG10_big_fil_rev_8_21_14_0_10_39_11 (assembly GCA_002773615.1). GTDB lineage: Bacteria > Patescibacteriota > Patescibacteriia > UBA11705 > UBA11705 > UBA11705. The sequence continues at coordinate 50,798 of PFAP01000011.1, read as the reverse complement.
GTCAAAAATGATGGTGGGTTTATGTTTGACGATTTCAAAGCGAGCCGGAATGGAAATCTTTTGATTTAGTGATTTTTGAATAATGTTGTCATCGATTTTTAATAATTCACCAACTCGAAAGGCTAGGGCTTTGTTTGGGTCCTCGGATCTGACAATTTCAAGTTTGGCGTTTTTTTCTTTGCAAATTTTGGTAAAAAGTTTGATCACATTTGGTTGGGTGGCGGTGGTCAGGACTTTTCCGCCACGACGAATGATGCCGGCTTTTTCAAAAGCGATTTTTTCAATTGTATCACCTAAAATAAAGGTATGATCCAAGCCGATATTGGTAATGATTGAGAATAGGGTCTTCTTGACGGCGTTGGAAGCATCAAAGCGACCACCACAGCCGGTTTCGAGAACCACGTAGTCAACTTTTTGTTGTTTGAAATAGAGTAAAGCCATGATCATCCAAACTTCAAAGTAGCTGGGGACGCCCATTTTGTTATAACACTGATTAATAATGGGTTTCATCTCATCAACTAAAGCAATAAAGTCGGTAATGGGAATAAATCTTTTATTGATTTGAATTTTTTCAGTTGAAACAGAAACAAAGGGGGAGTAGTGCGTTCCAATTTTGTGACCAGCATTTTGGAGAACGTTGGCGATATTGTTGACAGTAGAGCCCTTGCCGCTGGTACCGGCAATGTGGATGATTTTGTAAGCTTGATCAGGATTGCCAGCCAGTTTTAAAAGAAATTTAGCTCGTTTGAAAAAAAAATTCGGATCGGCATTGCCGGTAAAAAAGTTTTCTTGGGTCAGATTACTTAAAGACTCTAGGTAGGATTCGGCGAGTTTATATTTTTGGTAAAGTTTTAGATCCATATTATTGATAATTGATAATATATTCGTTGTTCCCGATATTTTTAATTTTACCGTTTAGTTCCATAAGTGACAAGGCGGCATTTAACTGTGATGGGTTTAGGGTTGTTTTTTTGCGTAAATCATTAAAATGAGTTGGTTCAAAGTTTAGATGAGCTAAAATTAATTTTTCTTGATCATTATCACCTTCGGGAATATTTTTGTCAGATGCTTTGGAAATTGATTGAAGATTTAAAATTTCTAAAATATCCTCAGCTTGATTGACGGAGGTCGCGCCTTGTTTGATCAGGTTGTTGGTCCCAATAGACATCGGGCTGGTGATATTGCCGGGGATGGCAAAAACTTCTCGATTTTGTTCGAGGGCGTATTTGGCTGTGATCAAAGCTCCCGACGATTCTCCAGCCTCGATTACCAGGGTACCACGAGACAGACCGGAGATAACACGATTGCGAATCGGAAAGTGGTGGCGCATGGGTATGGTGCCCAGAGGAAATTCGGAAATAATGAGACCATTTTTTTCAATAATATTGTTGGCTAGTGAACGATTGGATGAGGGGTAAATGTTTTTTTGGTCCAAGCTGGATCCGAGGACGGCAATCGTTGAGCCGTTGGCTTGGATCGTCGAGTGATGAACAATGGTATCGATGCCGAGTGCCAATCCGCTGACGGTGGTTAGTTGATTGGCGCTGAGTTCTTGAGATATATTGTGAGCAATTTGTTGGCCATAGGCGGTCATATTTCTGGTCCCAACAATTGCGAGACATTCGGTTTGAAATAACGTTTTGTTGCCTTTGTAATAAAGCAAGGCTGGTGGATTGTGAATTTCACGAAGAATGTCCGGATAGTCGGAGTCTTGAATCGTTACCACACCAATATTTTCAGTTTGTAGTTTTGTTAATTCTTCTTCCGGGTTAATTTGGTGTTTTTTATTGAGGATGATTTCAGCGGTTCGATCATTCAAACCAGCGTCAATAAAGTCTGAATAAGTAGCATCATGCCAGAGTGTAGAGAAGTCTGGAAAATAAGAGTAGAGTTTTTTCATCTTTGAAGCTCCAAGTAAATCTATTTGACTCAAAGCTACCCAATATTGTAGTTCATTTTTATTCATATTATTACTATTGTAGAGGAAATAACGAGGAAGTCAATTGGATGTGAACGTTAATTGTGGTTTTTTTTATAGAAAAAAGATCAGCTATGACTGATCTGAAATTTGAGCTAGAATGGCTCGGCGGAGTTGGTCTCCATATTTTGTAAGCAGTGTAGAAAATCCAGGAGAACCATAATTAACAAAGATAACGGTTTTATTGGTTATCGCGATATTGTTGGTATTAAAGCGAGGCAATAAATCGCCGCCAGCCATGTGGGTGAATGTTTCGAGAGCGTCTGGATCTAATTCATTTTTAATTAATTCACATAATTTTTGACAAATTGTGTTGTCACTAAGAGTGAATTGTCCTGTTTGTTCAATATAGCGATAGATGTTGGCAAAGACCATCGGGAAGATCATTGGGGCTAGTATGGTTTAATGATAATGACCACTCGATGAGTTCCAAGTTTGAATTTCACGATTCCTCCTCTTAATATGTTGGCAATCGTTATTCTTACCATGGTTTTTAATGGCAGTCAATAAATGAGCGAAAAATTGAAATGAGGAAATCCGGGAAATTTAAGTGGAAACAAAAAACTCAGGGATACCCTGAGCGTTGAAGATTATTTGATCAATTTGTCATGATCTTCTCCGGCTTTGAGCCACATGTATTCGAATAAAGTTTTGAATGTGTGAGCAATGTCAGGATTGTCGATGACGGTTGTGATAACGTCGTTTTTGAGTGAGGTGATGCCGATGGTGTTGTCGAAAACAATTATTTGAGAAGGGAAAGTGAATTTTTTGGAAATGAAACGTACGGTGATATTTTTGTCATGGCGGTCTTTTAAATAATCTTCATGGCTTGATTTTGAATATTGAGGATCAATCGGATTGAGGGCGCGAAGCTTGATGCCTTTGCGGTATTGTTTGAGTGTGTAGCGGTCAATCAATTTTTCCATGTCATGATCATCGCGGTCATACTTGGAGACAAAGATTAGAACTTCATTTTTGGTGTGAAGAATTTTTTCGTAAAAGTTTTCCATACCTTCGATGCCGGCTTGAGTTTGGATAATTGGTTTGTCGGTGGTGGTTTGGAATAGGGTAGTGAGGTCGGGTAGGAGGTTTTCAAGCTCAGCTTTTTCAGCTTCAAGTTGTTTTTGTTTGTTACGTAAAATAGATTCAATTTTTTGAGGTGGTTCAGCCAAAAAGAGAGTTTTGCCCCGGTCGATTTTTTCAGTGATTAATTTTTTTTCTTTCAGAGCATGCAGGACATTGTAGGTGTCACCTTTTTTAAGGTTGGATTTTTGATAAATTGAAGTAATAGAATTGGGCCCCAGGTTTAGTAGTGTTTCGTAAACTTTGGCTTCTTTTGGCAAAAGACCGATGTTGATTAGTTGTTGCTGATACATAAATAGTCATTAATTTGTGACGATTATATTATAGCACAGAATAGGTTGGGGATGTTTGTTGGTGTATTTTTTGACAACAATTTAATGTAATTATTATCTAATTTTAGGTTAATATTGTTTTGTGTGTCACTGTGAGTTGACATTATAAGTTGATTGTGATACAATAGTCAGTAGAATAAACAAAGGGGGGATTATGCTAAAGCCGTCAATCTGGGTAACCGATGACTTTTTTGGTTGTATGCCTAAGTGTAGGTGGAAGGGGCATCTATCCTTTACTCGAATTGAAGCTAATCAGGTGCGAAAGTATCTGGATAATTTGCAGTTGTGTGTGGCTTTGAAGGATCGTGGGTTGGCTCATAGCATTGCTCGAGTACTAGGGATTCGGTGTTGTGATATAGATGTTTTGCCAAAGCATAAAGAGTGGTTGGGACAATCTATCTTGGTGGCGAAGCAAAAGTTTGAAGCCACTGATCAATTTGATCTGTTTTGGGTCACGATTTATGCCGATTGAATCTTCAACAAGAACAAAATTAGGAGGTGTCATGATTACAGTGCTGGTGGACGAAGAATATGGGTACCGGAGTTGGATTTGGCACTTTGACGGAACGATTGTTGATTTGATTCGTTGGTGGCAGGGTTTGAATGAAGAAGATACTTTTTTTTACAAGCCCAGTCGTTCATTGAAAGAGGTGAATGGTCGTGAATTTGATGAGGTCGAGCATGATGAGCTTCATGATTTGATTATGGATAAGATTCATGGTGGTGATGATGAGTCCGATGTTGATTATGTTCTGATTCATATGCATGAGAGAGATGATAGCAGTCTTTACTATTTTGGTAAGTTTTATTACCCTGGTTCTGATAAAGTGTGGGAACCAAAAACCGTGGGTTGGCTCAGAGCATTGCTCGAGTACTAGGGATTCGGTGTTGTGATATAGATGTTTTGCCAAAGCATAAAGAGTGGTTGGAGCAACGAATTTCAGATGAAGAGCATGACGCGATGGAGTCTTGGTGTTGTGGGATTGATGTGCAGGTTGTTGGTGATGGTAGAAGCGAAGTGCGAGAATATTATAAGAAGGGTCGTGGTCGGGATAAAGAAGCGTGGATTGTGAATCGATCTGGATGCTCGGTCTTTGTTGGCTTTTTGGATCCGGAGTGGATGTTTTTTATAAGAGGTTAAATGACCTCTTATTTGTTTTGAACAAAAAAAGTGTTCTTGTGGGCTTGACATGAATACAAAATTTGTTAAGGTATGTATGTAAAGAATCTTGATTAATGCTTATCAGCGGGGTGAAGCAAGTGCCCCCCTCCTGTGCTGGCTTCTTGCCCTTCAATTAAGTTACCTGAGCTAGTCTTAGATAATTTTCGCTGATGAGCATTAATAAGGATTGTTACAAAAAAGAACCTCGATAGAGGTTCTTTTTTGTATGTGTTGATTAAAGTAGTTTGAGGAGTTCTTCGTTAATTTGATCTAGGAATTTGTTTAATTTTAGTTTTTCAAATAAGGAAAATTGATTGAGAACAAATTTGGCAGTGTCACCTTGTTTGTTTTTGTTTGATTTGCCGACACCAATTCTGATCCGGTGAAATTGCTGGGTTTTTAGATGTTGAATGATTGATTTGATCCCATTGTGCCCAGCACTAGAAACATCTTTTTGGATTTTGTACTGACCAAAGATTATGTCAATGTCATCGTGAATAATGATAATGTTTAGAGGAGCGACTTTGTAATAATGACTCAAGGCAGACACAGCTTTGCCAGATTCATTCATGAAAGTGTTTGGTTTGGCGATAATTATTTTTTCTTGTTGAATAAAACCTTCAGAAATTTCGGCTGAGAACTTTTTATTGGTTGACCATTGGCTGAGAGAATAGTCTGAGCGGTGAGTATCAAAAAAATGATCGAGAGCGAGAAAACCGATATTGTGCCGCGTTTTTTGATATTTTATACCGGGATTACCTAGGCCGATAATTAGTTTCATAGGGTTTAGCGTTTAGCTTATAGCGTATAGTTTGCTGTCGGTTTGACCATGAATTTTTAATCGTTACACGCTAGATTTTTTTATTTTTTTGTTTGATGAGATTTTACCGGTTTGTATAAGCTGGAGAATACCTTCAAGCCAACGCCGGCCAAATCAAATCTTTCTCGTAGTTTATTTTTGATAAAACGAATGTATGAAAAGTGAATATTTTCTGGTTGGTCAGCTTTGATTTCAAAAACTTGAGGATTGGTTTTTATCTGACGGATGGTATGAAAATAGGGTGGTTTGATGCCTTTTTTCTTTCGTGGTGATTGTCTTTTGATAATGTAAGAAAGAAATTTATCCAGTTCGACATTGCTGATTTTCATGTTTTGTTTGTCGTGAAGTTCGATTATAAGTTTGACCAATCGATCCAGTTTGAAGCCGGTTTTAGCTGAAAGGAAAACAATCGGAGCCCAAGTTAGGTATGGGAATGATTTGTGTACATAGTCGATGAATAATTGATCACTTTTCATGTCTTTGTCTTTGACTAGGTCCCATTTGTTGATGATGAAAATTACGCTTTTGCTACTTTCGATAATTTCTTTGGTGATATTTTTATCTTGAGCGGTGATGTCTTCACCAGCGTCAAGCATCAAGAGTACGATGTCCGCTTTTTTGATGGCGGCCATACTTCGTTCGCTGCTGAGAGTGTTGATTTCATCTTTTATCTTGGCTTTGCGACGAAGGCCGGCAGTATCAATAAACTTGAGAATTAGTGGCTTATCTTTGTGCGTGACCTCCATAGTGAAATCCTTGGTATCTCTAGTGGTATTGGCGACTGGACTGGTAATGGCAATGTCTTCGTCGGCCAATTTGTTGATTAAGCTAGATTTCCCTACGTTGGGTTTGCCGACAATGGCGATGTTTACAAAGTCTTCATTTTCTTCGAATAATTCAGCTACCGGAGCTTTGTCCCCAAGTTGATCAATGATATTGTCCAAGAGGTCGCCGGTACCAGCTCCGGAAACGGCTGATACTAACTCGATTTCTTTGAGACCCAATTTCTCAAATTCACTTACCATGTTTAGTTGTTTTGGGCCGTCGACTTTATTGATTACCAGGATGATTGGTTTTTTTAATTTTTTTAACATGAGAGCGTAGGCTTTGTCTTGGGGGAGTAATCCGGATTTGGCATCAACCATCAGTAGGTTGATGTCGGCAAGCTTAGCGGTTTTTTCTGCTTGTTTGATCGATTTTTTATCAATGAGCTCATCAGTTGAAACATCCAGTCCGGCAGTATCAATTAATGAAAACATACGCCGCTGCCAGTAGCATGGTGCTTCGTTGGTTTCGCGAGTGGTGCCGGCTGTTCTGGCGACAATGGCGTTATTGGTTTCGGTCAGTTTATTGAACAAGGTTGATTTTCCAACATTGGTGCGGCCAATTAGAGATACTGTCGGCATGTTTTGTTTAGTCATATTTATTCGTCATCTGTAGATGAGGTGATTAGTGGTTTAGGGGCGGTCTCCGGTGGTGATGTGTCAATATGATCTTCATCGCCCAAAATAATATAATAATCAGTGGTTAATTCTGCGTCTTCGCGAATCCAAGAAGGAATTTCTTCGATAAAGTCAGCGTCAAGATTAGTTATTAGGTTGTTGAGTGCTTCGGTATCGGCGTTTGCTTGAAGTTGGTAAATCAATGTTTGAGGATATGTCTGACTGGGGGCATTACCGATTTTGATGATTTGATAACCTTGCTCCTTTAGTGTCTGTGAAGTGCTGAAAGCTAAGCCGTTGACGGTGGTACCATTACGGATTTCGATACTGGCATTTTGAGTTTTTGGCACTTCTACGGTAGTTTGGTCAAAAATATGTTTGACCGCAGAGCTTATGGCATTGTAGTTGCCACCTCGAGGTTGGAGCACGTAGGCGCTGTTTACCATGGAGGAGAAAAGAAAACCATTGGGTCCATCATCAAGAGTGAGGGTTATTGGATTGTCCGTATCTAGGTTTTTTGATAGTTTATATAATTCGATAATTTCTGAAATTGAAAGGTTGGTAGCTATGTGGTCATCTAAAGTTTTTAACATTTTATTGAGTTTGCTGGGGTTGAAAAGGGTTCGGAATGAAAAGGCTCGTTCCTTGGAGGCGGAAATAATTTTTTGCTGACGCTTGGATCGAGCAAAGTCAGAGCCCTCGTCATTGTTTCCATGTCTAGATCTAGCAAACTTGAGAGCGGTGTCACCGTCCATAGTTTGAAAACCCTGTTCGAAAGAAACCACTTGATATTTGTAGTTTGCGGTTGGATATTGATAGTCAACAAAGTTACGGTCAACATAAACTTTTACGCCACCCAGGTCGTCGATAATTTGTTCAAAGCCGGAAAAGTCAACTCGGATGTAATAATGAATGGGAATGCCGGTAATATTGGAGACCACTTGACTGGTTAATTCCGGACCATGACCGGTTTTTTCTTTTTCACCAAAGTGATTGGCATTGTTTATTTTCCATAAGCCTTGACCTGGAATGTCAACTAAAGTATCTCGTGGTATAGAGATGAAACCAACGGTTTTGGTGGATGGTTTGATGCTGGCAATCATGATAGTATCGGTTAGATTTGGTCCGTCATGTCCAGCACCACCTACGCCAAGAAGTAAAATGTTGATTCTATCGTCTTCAAGACCTTTTAAGTCATCTGAACTGTGAGCGATTGAGGTTAGCTGTTTGAAAAAACCGCCAGTACCACCGATATTGCTAATAAAACTGCTGTTGGTGAATAGTATTTGGTAGGTAAAGATAAAGAAGATGATGATTAGGGTAGTGAACATGTATACAATAAACTTGCTAACCTTGAAAAAAGGTCGGCCTTTGGGGCTCTGATTGTCTGAATAGTTAAGCAGGTTTATGTTGTTATTCTCGCGATTTTTCTTGGGTTTGAACATAATAAAACTAAAATAAAACTAAGTTAGTTGCAGGCTCAGCTTCATTAAGGATATTATAGACTGGATTAATGATATTAGCAAGTTATATCAGATGTTTGCATGACAATCATCTTTGTGTTATAATCGCAGTGCTTAGGGGCTTGATTTTTTACTTTTTATATAGTATAATTCAGGAAATGCTTAGTAAAAATATCGACAAATACACTTTTAGTCAACAACACGATAACATTTCTATGGGAAAACGTGTCTGGTATTTTTTTTGGGATTTAGTCAAGGTTGTAGCTGTAGCTTTGGCTATCATAATTCCAGTCCGTTACTTTTTGATTCAGCCTTTTTATGTTCAAGGTGCTTCAATGGAACCCAGTTTTTATGACCAAGAATATTTGATTATTGATGAAATATCCTATCGTCTTTCCGCTCCGGATCGTGGTGATATTGTTGTTTTTAGATATCCAAAGGATCCCACTCAATTTTTCATTAAAAGAATTATTGGTCGTCCAGGAGAAACTGTCGAGGTGAAAGATGGATTTGTGTTTATTTATGCTGAGGATGGCAATCGGAAATATTTGCTTGATGAATATGATTATCTTGATAATGGAGTGAAAACTAGAGGTGACAAACGATGGGAGCTTGGGGAAGGGGAGTATTATGTACTTGGTGACAATCGAGAACATAGTTTGGATTCGAGAATTTTTGGTCCGGTGAATCGCGGGTTGATTGTGGGTAAGGTTTGGTTGAGGGGTTGGCCTCTTGATCGAGCTAAGATTTTTAACGGTGTGGATTATGAGCAATTTAATAATGGTAATTAATTTTGGATAAAATAATAAGGTTATGCCTAGACGAAAAAAAGTGGATGAACCCACAGAGCAAATAAAAAAGATAAAAACTCCACCTTTAATAAAGGGGATGAAGGATGTTCTGCCATCTGATAATAAATATTGGAGAACACTGCTTGATAGTTTGACTCGTGTCGCGATTGATTTTAATTTTCAATGGGTCGATACACCCTTGATGGAAAAGTACGACTTGTATGCTCATACTATCGGGAAAAATAGTGATTTTGTGAAAAAAGACTTAATTTCATTTACAGATAAAAATGAAAAAATGGTGCTTCGAGCTGATTATATCCCAGCGGTCACTAGGTCTTTTATTAGTCATAGTTTGTATAATAATACGATTCCAATAAAGCTTTGGTTTGGTGGTTCTATATTAACCCAGGGTAATTTTTATGAAAGCAAGCATCGACAAATGTATCAAATGGGTTATCATGTGTATGGCGTAGAGTCTCCAGCCGCTGATGTGGAATTGGTGGTGATGCTTTATCAAACATTTGTAGCTTTGGGGCTTAATCCGTATGTTCGAGTCAATAGCCTTGGGGGCTTGACCGGTAGAATAGAATATGCTAAAGCTTTAACAGGATATATTAAAAGTAAGCGTTCAGCGATTTGTACTGAATGTCGTGGACAGGCAACTCGTGATCCGTTTAAATTTTTGGCGTGTGCAAATCAGAAGTGTACCAAGCAGATAGAGGATGCGCCGCAAATTGTTGATTATTTGTCTGAGTCAGAGCATAGTCATTTATTTAAATTTTTGGAAGCAATGGATGAAGTTAAGGTTGAGTATGAAATGGATAATTCAATGGTTCATGAATTTGGATATTATAATGGAACGATTTATTCTATTTATAACCGAACAGAGGATGGTGATGATGTCCTTTTGGCTACCGGTGGTAGAATCAATTATTTGTCAGAGATGCTTGGTGGTCCGGAAATGCCCGCTTGTACAATCTCGTTGTTGGTGGAAAAGGTAATCTCTGAGATTAAGAGTAAGAAGGTCGAAATCCCTAGAATGAAAAGTCCTCACGTGTATCTGGCGCAACTCAGTGAGCAAGCAAAGCGAAGAGCCATGGAGTTTGTGGAAGAATTGCGAAAGGAAGATTTCCGGGTGGTGGCAAATTTTTCCAAAGATGGTTTAAAGAGTCAGCTTGATACGGCAACAAAGATGGGAGCAAAAGTGATTTTGATATTGGGCCAAAAGGAAACAATCGATGGTACTATCTTGATGCGAGATGTTGAAAGTGGCATTCAAGAAGTGGTTAATATCAAAAAAGTAATTGGTGAAGTGAAAAAAATTATTTATAAGAAATGATAAATTATATAGAAAGGATGTGGAAACCAATATATGGTAGAAGCAAAACGTAAAAAAGGCGAAACTTTTGAATCGTTTGTACGACGCTTTAACAAACGATTGATTCAGAGCGGTAAAATATTACAGTTTAAAAAAATTCGATTTCATGTATCAGATCGAAGTCGAAATATGATCAAGGCTTCAAAATTGTATGGAATGAAGACCAAGGATAGATTGGAATATTTGAAAAAATCAGGCCGATTGAAAGAAGATGAAAGAAAAAAGTATCGACGATAATAATAAGAAAACCATCCTCACTGGGGGTGGTTTTTTTGTTGTGCTGGAAAAAGCCTTGTCTGTGTGTAAATAATCAACAAATACATTTGTTGGTAAGGAAATAAAATGTTATAATTTAATTGAAATATATGAAACTTCAAGAAAGAATTGAAGCTGATTTTATAAAGGCTTTAAAAGAAAAAAATAAATCAAAATTGAATGTGTTGAGAGGGTTGAGATCAAGTTTGAAAAACAAAGAAATTGATCTGGGCCAGTCTTTGAATGAACAAGAGATTGTATCTGTGATTAGATCTGAAATAAAAAAACGACGTGAAGCCATCGAGAGTTATACCCAAGCTGGTCGAGATGATTTAAGAGAAATTGATGAATACGAAAATGTAGTGCTGGAAAATTTTGTGCCAGCACAGTTGTCAGTAGAACAGGTTGAGGTAAAGGTGCGGGAGATTGTTGATTCTTTGGCTGAAGATGAGAAGGGGAATTTTGGTCAAGTGATGGGGCGAGTAATGAAGGAAATGAGTGGTCAAGCTGATGGTCAGGTAATACAGGTGGCAGTAAAAAAGTTGATTTAGTAAAATAAAAAATTATGTTTTTGAATTTTAAATATATAAAACGAACAAATCGAGTAGCTTATTTATCGATTTTTTTTGCCTTTATACTAACTGCGATTTTGCTGCTGAGTGTTTTTCAGGTTGCGGCGCAAGCTCCGGGAGTAATTAACGGTACTGACGCTGTCGGCGGTGCTACTGGCTTGGGAAATGAAGACCCTAGAATTATTATTGCCAGAATAATCCGGATATTCTTTGGGTTTGTTGGTGCGATTTTTGTCTCGCTAATGATTTACGCTGGATTTTTGTACATGACCAGCGGTGGTGATGAATCAAAGACGACTAAAGCAAAAAAAACAATTATCAACGCTACGATTGGTTTGGTGATTATGATGTCAGCTTTTGCCATTACCAGTTTTATTATCAGTCGATTACAAGCTATTATTGGTGGCGGAACGGGTGGAGGTTCTCAGTCTGAATATACTTCACCAGGTTTGAGTTCTGGTATTTTGGGTCGAGTAATTCAGGACCATTATCCGGCCATTGCTTCGACTGTCCCACGGAATACTGTGATTATGGTGACTTTTAAAGAACCGATTGTTCCGTCAAGCGTGATCGCGGCTAATGGTAACTTTATTTGTCAAGATGCGGCTGGCGGTGATTGTTCGGATGTAAAACCGGATAGTGATTGTTTATGTACTGGAGATTTGGATACTGAATCGATCAAAATATATGAAGCTTGTGAATCTATTTATCCTGAAGGTGTGGTGACTCCGCAGAGTTATGATCCAGCTCAAAGGGGTAATAAATCTGTTTGTAATGAATGGCGAGGTGATGAGCCTGCTGCCCCGTTTGATTTTGTTCCTGGAGAGGTATATATCACGCCTGATTTCAAAACCATTGTAGTTAATCCATATGGGAATAGTACTACAGAACATTTGGGCGGAATTGCTGAAGATGTGACTTATTTTTCATTGTTAACAAATAATATTAGAAAGTATCAAACAAATACAGGTGTATTTACCGGCCAACAATCTCCGAAGTATCCCTGGTATTTTACTACAAATACGGTGATCGATACTACTCCGCCATTTGTGACTGGTGTTTATCCGGTGACGCTTGATTCGAGTGGGCAACCAGTTGAATTCGAGGTGGGGGCGGCTAATGCTGAAACTCATTGGAGAAATAGTCGTATTCGAGTTGATTTTAGTGAGGCGGTGATTCCACCGATATTTTTGAAAATGATATCAACTAATTCTGGTGATTATGGTAATGCCGAGTTCTTGGTGACTAATGATGCTGATGGCTCGGTAATCATGGGTGATGTGGTGGCTGGAATAAACCAGTATAGATCATTAATCTTCAAGGCCAATGGTAACTGTGGTACCGGAGCTGATTTGTTTAATTCTTGTGGTGATATTGTTACTTGTTTGCCAGCGAATAGCAAGATAAAAACCTTGGTGCGGTCTGTGCCAAAAAGTAACTTGGTGAATTATGATGCGGCCAATCCAAACGGACCGGCTGGTCCAACTTCAGTTCGATTCCCGGTTGGTGGTATTGTGGATTCAGCTTTGAATGGTTTGGATACCAACGGACGTATTGGTCGCGGAAATGGGCAAACAGAAACTCAGGCAATCGATAGTTTTGATTGGACGTTTTTGACTTCAGCTCAATTGGATTTGATTCCGCCAAATATTACAGCCGTCACACCAGCGAATGCAGCTGATAAAAGTGATGGTGTGAGGCCGGATAGTGTGGTGTCGGCGACTTATAGTGAAGCGATAGATCCAGCAACTACAACGAATTCTAATATGATAATAGTCTCGGATATGTGGAGTGGTTGGTACACGGGTAGTTTGTTTTGTGACCCAGGAACATCACCTGATGGTTCGAAGTTTTGTTTGACAAATGATAGAAAAGTGATGATAAATCATGGACCATTTTCGTTGGCAAAAAATCCGCTTGATGTGCCATTTTTCTTTCCTAAAATTACTTCAGGAGTCCAGGATATGCAGGGGAATTGCTTTAATCCTTGTAAGGGACCGGCTTGTGATCCATTGGTGCCTGGTCGAGCTTGTTGTGGTACGGTAGATGATGCTGGAGTTGGTGGTATGCAGGTTCAAACAGGAGCAATGTGTCCTTATTAGATTATAGTCTCAAGAGTTGAGTTAAAATATAAAAATGAAACATAAAAATAAAATAATTGGAGTGTTGATTGTGCTCTTCATTGTGATGGGTGGTCTTTTTGTCCTTCCAGAATTATTGCATGCTCAACAGTCAAATGATGTTGGGGTGGGGCTTGAGGCTGTTGGGTCGGCGACCGTTTTGGGTAATGAGGATCCGAGAATAATTATCGGTAGAATTTTGAGAATATTTTTGGGATTTTTAGGAGTGGTTTCTTTGGCTATTGTGTTGTACGGTGGATTTTTGTACATGACTAGTGGTGGAGCTGAAACGTCAGTTGAGAAGGCTAAAAAATGGATTATCAATGGTATTATTGGCATGGTGATTATTATGTCAGCATTTTCTATTACCAGTTATGTAATTAATCGACTTAGTGAAGCGACTGGAGTGGTTTCAACCACCGAGGGTGGCGGTGGTGGTGGTGGTGATGGTGGCGGTGGCGGTGGTGGTGTGACAGGGTTTTCCGTTGGTATTGCTCCTCGTGGAGCTAATACTCCGGTTAATGCAGTGGTCCAGGTTACGTTCCCGAATGGTCGAACGCCATTACCGACTAATGAATATCAAAATGCCAAAGATAACATTAAAGTGTATGAGGTTGTAAAAGACGGTGACGTAGAGTCAGAAGTTGAGGTGGTGGGTTCTTATGATTTAAGTGATAGAAAGGTGACTTTTGTTTCAAATGGTGAATGTCCAGTTGGATGTGAAGCGACAAGTTGTTTTCAGGGAGAAAAAACATATCGAATTAAAGTATTAGAATTACAAGATCAAAATGGTAGTGTGGTGGCATGTCCAAATAGGTTGCAGGGTTATTGTCGACAAGTAGAATTTACGACTACAAATAGTTGTGATTTGTTGGCGCCAACAGTATCGGTTATTCCCAGCCCACAGCAAGTTCGAGTTGGAGCCCAAGAGGATTTTCCGATAACAGCGGCCGACGCCAGTGGTTTGGCTAGCTTGCAACTTTGTCCGACAGCTCAAACCGGACAAGGGGTTTTGTGTCAGCAGGTGGTTTTTGAAGATGAAAATCCATTATCATATAGTTCAGTTTTGAATGCATCCACTATCGGTTTTGATTTGGGTTGGCACACTGGAACCGTGAAGGTGAGTGATGTTAGTAATAATGAATCAACCGCAGCTGGACGATATTTGGTGGCTTCCAATAGTTGTTTTAATGATGGTGGTGAGTTTGATTGTTCTTTGCCTGAGTGTGAGGTTGATAATTGTTCTGAATGTACGGGGGATGATTGTACTTATACTTGTACTCCGAGTAACTGTTCAACGGTTGATGGAGTTGAGCAGTGTTCGTCTGTCTGTTCGTTGTGGCCATATCCTTTGATTACCAATGTAGTGCCGGCTGAATCACCGACGAGTGGTTTTATCACTATTTATGGAAAAAACTTTGGGGTTTTTGCTCAAGAAGCAAAAGTTTTAATCAATGGGGTTGAAGCGGCTCCGGTTTGTGGTCGTGATAGTTGGAGTGATCGACAGGTGGTGGTGTCTGTACCAAATGTTGCTACTGGTCCAATACAAATTTTTAATAATAGAGGTAATTGGCACAATACGGCTGATCCAAATGCACCCGGTTGGAAGAATGATTTGGTGATTACTGAAAGTGGAAATAATAGAATCGCTTTGTGTTCGGTGGTGAATGAAGAAACTCGAGAAAATAATGGAGCTCCCGGAGATCGTCTTCTTTTGACTGGAAGACATTTTGGAGCAGATGGTAGTATTTACTTTAATGGTGATGCATTGCTGACTGGAATATGGTCAGATGATGTGATACGTGAAGTTCAAGTGCCGTTTATATCGTCAGGAAACAAAACCGTTCAAGTTGGTCGGGATGATTTTTATAGCAATCCAGTGAATTTTGTGGTCGGGGAAAGTGATAGTTCGATTGTGATTCAGTCAGTTTTGCCGCAAACTGCGCCTAAGGGACAAATTATTACGATTAAGGGTAGTAATTTTGGTGCTAGTGGTACGGTGACATTTATTCGAGATAACGTTCGGACTCCGGCTTTAACTTCTTGTGCTAATAATTGGTCAAATACCAGTATTCAAGTAACCATTCCAGATTTGGTTACAGGGTCTTATGATTTAGAAATTGCAAACAGCGAGGGTAGTGTTTCGGTACCCTATTCAGTTGATAATAATCTTGCATTGACTCCTGGTATTTGTTCAATAACTCCAGACAATGGACCTCCGGGGACGAGTATTACTATTCAGGGTGTTGGATTTGGCAATACACCCGGTAAGGTCAAATTTGCTTCGGCTGCGCCTGGTGTGCCATCAATAGTTGAGGGATTTAATTTACAATCTGCTGAATGGACCAGTACGCAAATTTCTGGGGTATCTGTTCCGCCGGATGCTAGAAGTGGCGAGTTGGTGATTGAACAAGGTGGTATCGATAGTAATCCGGTTCAATTTAATGTCGGCCGATGTACGGTTGATAGTTGTGGCTCGGGTGAGGTTTGTTGTCAAAATTCTTATTGTAGCGCGGCTGAACTGTGTGAAGCTCAAGCAACTACGTGTGAGTACGGTTGGTATTTTAGTACTGGTAATATTCCTAAAATTCCTAAAGTGATTAATCGAGAATGTAGTCTTGGCGGTTTTGATGAATCACCATCTCCACGTAACAATACTCAGACGGCTTGTCCAAACGGGTTGGCCAGCTTTACTTTTAATATGGAAATGGATTCAGAGTCGTTTATTGATGGTGATCGAGTGGAAATCAGACGTTGTAGTGAGTCTGGAAGTGAATGTAATTTGCAGCTTTGTGATAGTAGTAACTGTTTGACTACAGATTATAATTTTGTGGCTACTGGACGTGATGCAAGCGGTCGGATTTTATTGAATGAAGTTTTAACTTCAACTTATGATAATAATGTAGTGACTCAAGTCAATTTACTTAATTATGATCTGGTACCGAATACCTGGTATCGGGTGATTGTGAAAGCTGGTGTCCGAAATGCGCCTGACCCTGGCGATGATGTTCAAGAATTATTAAATGATTATGTTTGGAATTTTAAAACAGCGGCCACAGACTGTACAATTGATTCTGTGGTGGTGAATCCAAGTGAAGGTGTCTTGAATAGTGTGGTTGATCAAGAAAAATATATGGTCTCCGGTCAGGCGAATAATTGTGGAATTATAGATGTTTCTGATGAAAATTGGAATTGGCTGGTGGCTCGATATGGTGATAGAATCAATCGATTGTTTGTGTCTGGATCTAGAAAAGATACAGCCTATTTTGTTGTTAATCCAGATGCTGAGGTGATTGAAACACCGCCGGGAGATGATGGAGAAATTCAAGTTTCTGGTTTGGTTGGGGCTCAATCATTTCAGGATGAGGCTAGATTGTCGATCTCATTGGCAGACCCCAAAGTAATTGATTATTGGCCGGATTGTGAAGGCGCTTGTGTAAACGCTGAGCTTGGGGCTATGTTTAATAGTTATATTCCCGCTGATTATTTGAAGAATAATCCAGGATCTGTTGGCTTGTATGAGTGTGAAAGTCGTGATTGCTTGTCGATTGCGGGGAAAGAAAATAAGTTGGCAAACTTCCAGCCCGGAGAAATCGATTGTGACTCAACAACCGGTGTATCTATGGTGGCTGATTATGGTGAAGTCTGTAATCGATTGCGTATTTACCCTAATCCTGTGTTGGATCCGGCCAAATATTATCGATTGGTTATTCGTGGTGATGTAACAAATGTCAGTGCAAAAGAATTGACCAGCTTGAATTTTAATACTCGATCACAAATTGGGACTTGTGGTAATGGTGTGATTGAATCTGATGCTGGAGAGCAATGCGAAGCGATATGTTTGAATGAAAAAACAAACGAAACATGTATTTCAGGCGAGGATAATTGTGTCTGTTCTCTGGCTAATAACAAATTTTGTTCCAATGATTGTCGATTGGTTGGTTTTACAGCTTGTAAAGATGGCGTTACCGGTTGTTGTGGTGATGGTAATTTGGATACTTATTTAGGGTCGGCTCAATTGCAAGAGCAATGTGAGGTTGAAAGTTGTTCAAAAGCCGGGAAGGTGGATTTCGTTGGTAGTGTAGGGGTTTCTGCACTCGAAGTGTGTAATGATTATTTTAATGATAATAAAAATAAACCAAATATATTGTCTTCATCATGTCAGTGTGGAGAACCGAGAGAGTGTGATTCTCCGCAGTGTGCTTCATATTGCTTGGAAGATGTAACTCAAAAATGTACGGCTGACTCTCTGGATTGTACTTGTGTTGAACCAAAAGTTTGTCAAGAAAATACTACTGAATATTGTACAGATAATAACGCTGGCTGTGATTGTCAACCACAAAGATCCTGTGAAGAAGACCCTCAAAAATCTTGTACAGAAAGTGGACCTGATTGTACGTGTCGAGAATCTGGTAAGTTTCAATTTGTTCCAGATGTAACCTGTTTTGATGCGGATCCAGATAAAGGAGAGTGTATTAAATTGACTTATTGTGCTGGAACAGAAACTCAATGCAAGGAAAGTGCTCCGGCTTGTACCTGTGTGCCTTTGGCTTCGACAGGCGCTGAATGTCCAAGCGAAAAGGATTTGGTTTGTAAAGATGTTTGCAGTTTGGTAGAGCGTCAGAGTTGTGAATATGGAGATGATGGTTGTAGCTGTACTTTCCCGGATAATTGTCAAAGTTGTGTTTTGACTGATCGAAATGTTAACAGCGCATCGACCTTTGATTCGTTTAGTTTTGTCTTCAAAACTCGAGAAGATGGAGGTTTTTGTCGGCCTGATCGAGTGACGGTTAGTCCGGGAGAATATTTGTCGACGGTAGCTGGTGAGCAGATACTTTATAGTGCTGTGCCGTATTCTGAACCGGATCTTTGTAGTTCTGGAGGTCAACGCCTCAGTGCCAGACAGTATGATTGGGATTGGGAAGAGACAACGGGTGAAGTACAATATTATACGGATGTGAATTCGCAAAATTTTGTCGGGGTTGACGCTAGGGCGGAGCGAGATAATAAATTGATTGCAATGTTAAAGACATTATACTCTCCACAGCGAGCCGTTTCTTGTACGTCTAATTGTCTAAGTGAAGGTTCTGTTCGTTATCAGGCCGTTTGTGGCAATAATGTTGTTGAATCTGGTGAAGAGTGTGATGGTGGCGCGGCGTGTACTGATCAATGTCTCAGAGCGGGGACAGAGATTTGCTTTGCCGGCAATGAAATTGCTTGTTGTGGTAATAAGATTGTCGATCCGGGCGAAGATTGTGATGATGGTAATGGAAATAATCAAGATGGTTGCAGTAAACAATGTTTGAATGAAGGATCAAATTCAGCCGGTTTTGAATGTGGTAATGGAAAAGTGGAGTTGGGTGAAGATGATGATTTTGGTTCAGCGGCAATAAATCGTCAGTTCGGACTAGATAATAATTGTTTATATAAAGGAAGTTCGGAATATATAGGATCGATTTGTGGTAATGGACAGGTCGAAAATGGTGAAGAGTGTGAACCGGTGGCGGTTAATTGTCGAGTTCCAGTGCGAGCGGCGGACGGTAGTTTGCAACGTAATTCTGACGGTAATATTTCTTTTGCCTCTTGTCAGCCAGGAGATCAAAATTGTGTTTGCCAATCATATGAAGACCAATTTTGTTCAAATAAATGTGTACTTAAAAATTTTGATGGTTGTAATGAAGATAATCAGGAAAATTGTTGTGGTAATGGACAATTAGAAACTTATAATAATTATACTGAAGAGTGTGAAGCGGTTTGTACTGATAATGAAGGACAGGTCTGTGAATTCGGAACGGATAGTTGTGTTTGTAGAATTCCGGATTGGTGTACCAATGGTTGCTTGAATGGAGGCTCAAACGTGGCTAATGCTGCCTTTTGTGCCAATGGACAAGTGGAGCCAGGCGAAGATCCGGTTTGTGAATTGGATCAGTCTGGGGGCGGTTTTGAGTCTTATGGGGCACCATATTCATTGGTGACGGTTTTGGGTTATTTGCCAGATGGTGCGACCAGACAAACGGTCAATATTCGTGGTACGTTGGAAAATACGGTTTCATATTTAGAAGAAAGTGGTGATGTGGGAGAGAGTTTGTCTGAAGATAGTTTGCTTACATACGTTTATTCTGGTTTGGGTGGACCGCCACCACCATCTTGTGATCCGAACAATCCGGCAAGAGCAGAGTTGATTAGTCCTTCTTTGATAGATATGACCAGTGAAGATGGATCTCAAACATGTCCGAATGCGGTGATCGTGGTTCAGTATGATTTATTGATGGAGCAGCTTCATGAACCGGGAGTAAATTTGAATCAATTGATTGAATTGCGATATCAGGCTGATAGTTGTGGTAGTGCTCCAGTTCAGGTTGGGATGAAAATTTGGAATTATTTAAATAAATTATTCGGACGTGACGCTCGGGCGGCTGAATGGTGTCTCGAAGAGTCAGATAATTATAGTATTACATCAAGAGTACTGGATGTGGGAGGTAGAAATGTTAGTCAAATTGAAATAACAACCAATGACGTTCTTAAGGTTGCTCATTATGAGATCCGACTTAAAAATATTGAAAATAATTGTCAATTGTTGATTCCAGATCAAAATTTCAGGTTTAATGTTGGATCAGATTATTGCCATTTTGATTCTGTTGGTATTTCTCCAGCGATGAAACAAGTTTCTGAGCGGGATGAGGTTTGGGAAGTTGCACATCTGGCCAAGTCGGGCAATACAATAATTCAGCCTTTTGCTGGCCGGTATGATTGGGATTGGTCAAGTTGGGAAAGTGGAGATAGGGATATTGTTGATATTACAGAGCTTCCAGGTTCTTGGGATGCGGCTATGGCTAATAATAAAAATGGAAATACGGAAATTTCAGCTGAAGCAGCAATTATAGATGATGATTATTTTGGTGAAATTGGAGCGACTTTAGTCGGATCAGGCCAAGTCAGTGCATATGTTTGTGAAAATCCCTGGAGAGTGCCAGCGGATAGTGCCAGTATTGGGTGGGATGATGGAAATGATGGTCGAAATATTCATTTGCGATATTGTCGTGATAATGGACAAGTAAATAATAAAATGGATGATTTACCACTACTTCGGGTAGTAGAGTCACAGTTGGGAGCTGATGTTGACACATTACAAAAACAATATTTGATGATCAGATCAGATGATATTGTGAATGAGGTGAATACAAATGACTTTGTTGATGATGTGATTTCACTGCGAATTTATGATAATCCTGATAATTTGTCTGTTCGTGAATGGTATAAAAATCAGGTGCCTCAAGCTGGACAATCCAGTTCTGATTTGAATGTGTATTGTGGCCTTGATACAAAATTTGGGCAAGAAGTATGTTATAAGGGGATTAAGGATGGAAATACGGTATATATCTCGGCTGGTAATTTGACTGGTGGCGAGATGCGGAATTATATCTTTGTTTTGGGCTATAATTTGGGTGCCAATAGTCGTACGATTGATATGTTTGCTCAGATGATTGATTCGATGATGTTTAATATTAATGTGACAGATTCTGATGTACAATTTGCAATCAGAAGGGATATTCAGAGAATAAATGATATTACGGATATAAAGAGATCTTTACAGGCGTACTATGATCGTTACACGACTTTACCGACCGTTGAAAGTGGTTCGTATATTCGGAATGTTGCATCTTCTACCTGGCCCAGTTGGCAGTCAACCCTAGCCAATGATTTGGGGACAAGATTACCGGTTGATCCGATCAATAAGATTGCTCGTTATGAACCAAGTTCCAATAGCTCATTCACCGGAGAGGCCTGTGGAGATAATGGTAAGAAGTGTTTGATCCCAGCTCATCAATGTTTTGAAGATAATGGCAATCAATTGTGTTCAGTTTGTGCTAGAGGTAGTGATCCAAATACGTGTTATAATTCTGATAGTCTGATTGTTGATATACAGATTCCAACATCTTCACCGATTGATTTGTATAGTTATTTGTATGATTATCTTAACCGGGACTTTAAGCGATCTAGAATTTCTTATAGGACAGAGGCTGAGACCTTTAATTATTATTCAATTAGAAATAAACCAAGTACGGATTTTGAAATTCAATAATATATAAACTTATGTTTGATGATCCAAAATATCAAGAGGGAGAAAGTAAATCAATGAAGTCTCAAATGCCTGAAGAGCAAAAAAAGCCAATGGCAACTGAAAAACCGATAAGTCCACAACCACAACCGGTGCCTGATGGGCAGTCAGCGGTTATGCCAGCTATGATGCCTGTTAAAAGCGGTGGTAATGTGCTCAAGATTGTGTTGTTGTTTGTGGTGGCGATTGTGGTAATTGTTGGTGTAGTATTTGGAATACTTTGGTATACTGGACGAGACGCGAGGCCAGTGGTTATGGATAATAGTGATAGCTTTAATTCAGTTGATACTTCTGTTGGTGATACAACGGAAGTGATCGATAACTTTGGGCTGTCTAATGAGGGTGCCGAGGATGGATTACTAAAAAAAGAGGATATTGAATCAAACCCCTCTAATAGCATTACAGAACCTTCATCGAATCCGCAAGAGCTTTTGGGAGATCAAAGTATTGATAGTGATGGTGATGGTTTGATGGATGGAGAAGAAGCTGTGTATAATACAAATCCATTGAAAGCAGACACTGATTCAGATGGGTTGGATGATTTTCAAGAGGTGCGCGTGTATAATACAGATCCATTGAATCGTGATTCTGATAATGATACATATCTCGATGGTGATGAAGTTAAAAATGGTTATGATCCCAATGGCCCTGGTAAGTTATTGAATTTATAAGGGAAATAAAGTAGATGATTGCAATAGTTCCAAGTAAAAGAAATAAGTTTTAAGTCAATATGGCAGAGGATAAAGACAACAAAGTGACGGCTGATTATGATAAGGTTTTTGTTATGCCGGAAGAGTATCACGGTGTCCGACCGGATCAACCACGAGAGGTGGTTCGAGAAAAGATAATAACAAAAACAAAAATAGTAAGAAAAAAAAGTCGAGCTTTGCCGATGGTGGTTATTTTTGCCTTATTTATAACGGTTAGTTTGTTGTCGTATATCGGATATTTGACTTATTTTAAACCAGCGCCTGAACCAGAGGTGATAGTGAAAGTAGTGGAACCGGAACCGGTTGTGGTTGAGCCTGAACCAGAGCCTGAACCGGTCGTCGTGCCATCTCAGGAATTTGATCCGGCAAAAATTGAACCAATAAAATTGAGTGAAATGTTTGATGTTGATGTGGATGATGATGGGTTAACGGATGCGGAAGAATTTTTATTAGAAACTGATTATCAGAGACCCGATAGTGATCAAGATAGTTATCTTGATGGTGTGGAATTGGAGAATTTGTATAATCCAATCGGTAGTGATCCGGCGAGATTGGAGTTTTCCGGGCTGGTCTCGACTTATGTCAATCCAACTTTTGATTATGATTTATTTTATCCAAAGGGGTGGTTTGCTCGATCCGTGGATCCGAAAAATTCTGAAATTGTCTTTTCTTCTCCCATGAATGAAAATGTAAGTGTTTTGGTATTAGAAAATACTGCTCAATTGACGTTGGCTGAATGGTATAGTGTTCAAATTGATGAAGCGGAGGCAAATATAGTCGAATTTGAGAATCACAACAATATGAAAGGAGTACGAAGTCCAGATGAATTTACCGTGTATTTTGCTCGGGGTGAATATATTTATGTGATTGATTATGATATCGGATTGAAAGAAAAAGCCAGCTACCCGCATTTGTTTGAGCTTTTGGTGCAAAGCTTTGTATTCACTGGCCAGGAATAATTTATGATAAATGTAAATATTGAAAAAAAAGTTCGATTTATAGTTCCTCGACGGTTGATTGAAAAAACAGCAAATATAATAAATAAAAGGTTAAAGTTGAAAAATAGAAATGAAGCCTCGGTAGTATTTGTCAGTGATAAAATGATTCAGGAGCTAAATAAAAAGTATCGAAAGAAAAATAAAGTGACTGATGTTTTGTCGTTTGTTGACGGTGAAGTTGATGGTCGGGTTGTATATTTGGGGGATATTTTTGTTGCGGTTAATCAAGCCAAACGACAGGCAAAGGAAAAGAACATCGGCGAACAAAAGGAGGTGATAATTTTGGTGATTCACGGATTATTGCATTTGCTCGGATATGATCATATAAAAAATTCTGAGGCGGAAGAAATGGAAGCGTTGGAAAAGAAAATATTAGATCAAATTAATTAATAATATATGGTAAAGTTGAAGCGATTACAACGGAGTTTTAGGTTTGCTTTGAAAGGAATTAAAACTGTTTTTAAAACGGAACAAAATTTTCGGTTACAGCTCCTCGTCGCGCTAATTGTTGTGGTTTTTGGGATTTATTTTCAGCTAAAACCGTGGGAGTGGGTGGTAATCATTTTGCTTATCTTGTTTGTTCTGGTGCTGGAAATGCTGAACACTGCTTTTGAACGTCTTGTGGATATGTTGCAACCGCGGGTTCATGTCTTTGCTCATGATATTAAAAATATAATGTCATCAGTGGTATTAATCACTGTAATTTCAGCAGTAATAATTGGTTTGTTTATTTTCGGGTCAAGATTTTTCTAATAAACTTTGAGATATAATTAGTGTGAGTTAATTATGTGTTCAAAGTTGTTTATAAAAGTGTTGAACTTATATATAATTGAATATGAAACTAGTTTCAAAAACTATGCCAGAGGAATTGATCGCGGGTCTTGATATTGGATCATCACAAATTAGAGTAGTGATAGGGCAATTTTCAAGAAATCAGGAAAATCAACAATTGAATATTATCGGAGTCGTAGAGGTCCCTTCTCAAGGTGTGAGCAAGGGGTCGGTTGTTAGTATTGAAGATACGGTCTCCAGTATTTCGACTGCACTTGAAAAGGCCGAGCGGATGATCGGTTTACCAATAGAAAATGTTTGGATTAGTATTGGTGGGGTACATATCAATTCACAAGAGAGTAATGGAGTAATTGCGATACCAAGAACCAGTGGCGAGATTCAAGAAGAAGATATTGAGCGAGTAATTGATGCGGCTAGATCAGTCGCAGCGCCGGTCAATTATGATGTGTTGCATGTGATCCCAAAATCTTTTACTGTGGATAATCAAAGTGGGGTCAAAGATCCCGTGGGGATGACCGGTTTGAGATTGGAAGTTACCACACAAGTGGTAAGAGGTCTTAGCTCTCATATCAAAAATTTGACCAAGTGTGTTTATCGAACCGGATTGGATATTAATGATATTGTTTTGTCATCATTGGCCGCGTCGGAAGTTATTTTGAATGTTAGACAAAAGGAATTGGGGGTCGCGTTGGTGGATATTGGAGCTTCGACGACAAACGTGTTGGTGTTTGAAGAGGGGGATGTGATTCATACAGCCGTTTTACCGATTGGAGCGGATCATATTACCGCTGATTTGGCGATTGGCTTGCAAACATCGATTGAGGTTTCTGAGCGAGTAAAGTTAGAATATGGGCGAGCTACCTATGAGCCAATTGATAAGAGTGAAGAAATAAATTTACGTGATTTGGGTGGTGATGATCAAGTTTTTTCAAAACAATATATTACTGAGATTATCAATGCCAGAGTTGAAGAAATTTTTGAAAAAGTTGATAATGAGTTGCAAAAGATAAATCGTAGCGGCTTGTTGCCAGCTGGTATTGTGTTGATCGGTGGTGGAGCTAAGCTGCAGGGAATATTGGAGTTGGCCAAGAAAAAAACCATGTTGCCGGTCGCTATCGGAGTGGTTCAAAATTTCAATACGGCAATAGATAAGGTCAATGACGTGGTGTTTGTGAATTCATTGGGCTTGGTGCTTTGGGGGTATCAGATGTTGGATCAGAAATCAAAGAGTAAGTTTAATTTGGGCGGTAAATTGCAATCGGCCAAAGATGTGGTAGCTGGAGCTAAAAAATGGTTCAAATCGTTGTTGTCTTAAATTATTTTAGTTTTATAAGATACATGTTTTATATATTGTGGCGTGAACGAGGAGGTTTAATTATTGATTTATTGAAATATGCCAGAAATTAAACCGGAAATTGAAACCTTTGCGAAAATAAAGGTGATCGGTGTTGGAGGCGGAGGCGGATCAGCAGTTAATCGAATGATTGAAAACGGAGTTAAAGGCGTAGAGTTTGTGGCCGTAAATACTGATCTACAAGCATTACAAAATAGTGCGGCAGATTATAAGGTCCATATTGGACGAACGACAACTAGAGGTTTGGGGGCTGGTATGGATCCAGGTTTGGGTCGAAAATCAGCTGAAGAATCTCAAAATGAAATCAGAGAACTGTTAAAGGGGACCGATCTTTTGTTTATTACATGTGGATTAGGTGGTGGTACCGGTTCTGGTGCGTCTCCAGTGGTGGCGGAAATCTCTAAAGAAATGGGGATTTTGACCATTGCGGTTGTGACCAAGCCTTTTTCTTTTGAAGGTGGTCCACGACGAAGAATTGCTGAAGAAAGTTTAGAAAATCTGAGTCAAAAAGTTGATACTTTAATTACAATTCCAAATGATCGAATTTGGCAATTGATAGATAAAAAAACACCATTGATTGATGCGTTTAAGGTGGTTGATGAAGTTTTGAGACAAGGTGTTCAAGGGATTTCAGAATTGATCACCTTACCCGGTCTTATCAATGTCGACTTTGCTGATGTAAAAGCAATTATGAAATCTAGCGGATCAGCTTTGATGGGTATGGGAATTGCTAGTGGGGACAATCGTGCAATCGAGGCGGCTAAAGGAGCTGTCTCCAGTCCGTTGCTAGAAATTTCAGTGGAAGGCGCAAAGGGAATTTTGTTCACAATTGCTGGCGGTGAAAGTTTGACTATGTATGAAGTGAGTGAAGCGGCTAAAGTTATTACTGATTCAGTTGATGCGGATGCCAAAATTATCTTTGGAGCGGTTCATAATGATAAATTACAAGATGAAATTAAAATTACGGTGGTGGCAACCGGTTTTGACGAAAAGGTTGCCAAGGATAACATCTTGAAAGTTAGTAATGAACCAATAAATTATTTTCAAGCTAAATCGTCTTCTCCTGAAATAAAAGAAGAAAAAAAAGAAGAAGTAAAGGTGGCGGATAATGCTTCCCAGATGGTTAATAATTTTATGAGTAATGCGACTCAAGCATCACAGGGTCAACAACAAATACAAGAAGAGGTACGATCTGAGGGGCCAAGAAAAACGTCCGAATCTGGATCAAATGATGATGAATTGGATATCCCGGCGTTTATTCGGAAAAAAATGATGTAATTATTGTTACAAATGTACGAATACTAGATTACGAATATACTGATACGACGAAAATTACTTGCCTGTGGCTCGATTGAGTTCGCCGAATGTCCGGTAGGCAGGGGCGCGGCGGAAGTTATACTGCTTGATGAATTGGCTTTTACAAAAGAGGTTAACTGTAACTACGAAAGCTAGGCAAATAGTGTTTGTGATTTTTACAAAATAAACGGGAAACTGACAAGTCGTTCGTAGTGAAAGTATTTTACAAAAAATAAAAAATCAGCGGAGTGATTCGCTGGTTTTTTTGATTGACATATTTATAAAAATATGATAATTTTTGCTAATACCCAGCGGGAGGAAGCGGATGAATCATAACAAGAAGTTCGTGATTACGGGCTGCTCCGGTTCAGGCAAAACCTCATTGGTGGAAGAATTAAAGCGTTTGGGGGTTCTAACTGTAGCTGAGGGCACGCGGGAAATTATTGAAAGTATGATTCGGGAGGATAGCCCGAATCTTCCATGGAAAAATCGTCAACAATTTCAGATGATTATTGTTCGTC
Source organism: Candidatus Falkowbacteria bacterium CG10_big_fil_rev_8_21_14_0_10_39_11 (assembly GCA_002773615.1). Lineage (GTDB taxonomy): Bacteria > Patescibacteriota > Patescibacteriia > UBA11705 > UBA11705 > UBA11705. The sequence goes on along the minus strand of PFAP01000011.1, from coordinate 23,612 downwards.
GGAGGGTGGCGGATTTTGTCACGGCATCTGATAGCCATGTTTGTATTTTTGATAGAGGCTTGCCGGATGAAATCGCATATTATTTGAAAGACGGTCTAAAACCATCAGAATTTTGCCTCGATGCCTGTGAAAAATTCCGATATGCTGATATGGTTTTCTTCTGCCCCCCGTGGCCGGAGATTTATACCAACGATGGAGTCCGGCAGGAAAGTTTCAGTCAAGCTAGCCACGATGCTGATTTGGTGCGGTAGGCCTATGAGAGTTTGGGGTATCGGATTATCGATGTGCCTGTAGGAATGATTCAGGAAAGGGCGGAATTTGTCTTATCGATGATTTCACAATTGGTGGATGCTGAGTAATCTAAGACGCGTTAATTCGCGGCACTCAAACAGGAGGAGGCAAGATGAAGCAACCCAAAGGTGTTCTTTTGACTGATTTTGATGGAACGGTGAAGCGTAATTCAATTTTTTTGGATATCGTACATGAGATGGTCAGGGTTGGTTTGCTGAATGAGCAGGTGGCGGCTGAGATTGATGCTTTCAAAGAAAGCTGGGAAGCACGAGAGGGTTCTTTTGATGATTATATGATGAAGGCAGTCAGATTGTTTGAGGCTAATTTGGCTGGAGTAGCGGTCAGTGAGTATGATGCTGTGGTCGAGCGAGTTTTGAGCCGGGAAAAGAACAATCTATATCGTTTTTCTCGGGCTTTGATACAAAAGAAAATTGATGATGGTTGGTTTGTGTGTGGAATCAGTGCCTCACCTGAGAGTGCGGTCAAGGCTTTTGCCCGAGCTTGGGGAATGCATGAGGCTCATGGAACTAAAATGTTTAAAAAAGATGGTGTTTTTACTGGTGAGCGAACACTGTTAGATCGTGAAGGTAAGCAAAAAGTGATCCGCGGTGTGCTTGAACGTTTTCCTGATGTGCCGAGGGCAAAGATTTGGGCTTGTGGTGATACGACCGGTGATTTTCCAATGCTTATGATGCCAGAAGTCGGCACGAGTATTTGTATTAATCCGTCGGCAGATCTGATGAAAGCAGTGCTTGACGGTGGTTATGATGCTGTGACCAAGACTTGGTTTGTGATTGAGCGTAAGGACGTGATTTATGAATTTTGGGCTTTCCCTGGGCAGATTAGTCGGGCATATAGAATTCATAGAGTTGATACAGGCTTGTTGGCTGGGAACTCGGTGTATTTTGATGAATTTAGATCGGTTGAGAGAGTCGAGATTGAGATGTTTTATGACACCAGCAATAATAATCGTACATTGTTGAGTTGATTAGAGGTTAACAAACCTCTTTTTTGTTTGTGGATAAGTGTAGTTTTTTGCGGTATTAAATTTAACGACACTAGTTTTTTTACCAGAATTTGAGTAAAGGCCGGATATTTGGCGGCTACTACATATAGTGGTATAATTTAGTTAATAAATACCATATATGGAGAATTATGAAATGCCCAGTTTGTTACAATGAAGACACAAAAGTGCTGGATTCAAGGGTGGCGGCTGATGGCCTAGCTATTCGTCGACGAAGAGAGTGCAGCAAGTGTAATTTTCGATTTTCAACTTATGAAGAGGTTGAGCTTCTTGATGTTTCTGTTTTGAAACGTGATGGAAATCGAGAATCTTATTCGCGAGAAAAAATGGAAAAAGGCCTTAGACGAGCGTTGGAAAAGCGAGAGTTTGATGTTGAAAAGTTCAAAAAGTTGGTGAATAATATTGAACGGGATATTCAGGTGTTTATCAAAAATAAAAAAGAAGGATCGGTAATTTCAAGTGAAGATGTTGGAGCGATTGTGATGAAAAATTTAAAAAAGGTAGATAAAGTGGCCTATATTCGTTTTGCTTCCGTTTACAAGTTATTCACTGATGCTGAGGAGTTTGAAGAAGAGGTCAAGAAGTTGATAAGGAAGAAGTAATAACAAATTTACGAATTGATGGCAAATACTACGAATGTTTTTTATGATAATAATTAAATATATATAATTAGAGTATGTACGCAGGCAACAAAATAATTCAAATTCGCAAGCGTGATGGACGCATTGTTGATTTTGACCAAGCGAAACTTCAAACGGCAATTTTTAAAGCATTGCAGGCAACTAAATCAGGGGGAAATGAAGAGGCTGAATCATTGACTGATTTGGTAATCAAGAAATTGAATGAGAAATTTCATGAGCGAACTATCCCAGCGGTAGAAGAGGCTCAAGATATGGTCGAGAATACATTGATTGAAGCCAAGTATATTCAGGCGGCCAAGGCGTATATTATTTATCGAGATCAACACGCTAAGATGAGAGATCTTGATGCCATGATAAATTCTGATGAGTTGATGGATGATTATTTGAAGCTCAAGGATTGGCGAGTGAAAGAGAATTCCAATATGGATTATTCGCTGCAAGGATTGAACAATTATGTCGCCTCTACGATTAGCTCTCATTATTGGCTCAATAAGATTTATCCGCCAAATATCAAAGATGCTCATGTGAATGGTGATTTTCACATTCATGATTTACAGCTTTTGGCGCCATATTGTTGTGGGTGGGATTTTAAAGATTTAATTATGCGTGGTTTTGGTGGGGTGAGAGGAAAGGTTCAGAGCAAACCGCCAAAACATTTTGCTACAGCTCTCAGCCAGTTGGTCAATTTCTTCTATACTTTACAAGGCGAAGCTGCTGGCGCTCAGGCTGTTTCCAGTTTTGATACTTTGGCCGCGCCGTTTATTCGTTATGACAACTTGGATTACGAGCAAGTAAGACAGCAGCTCCAGATGTTTTTGTACAATATCAATGTGCCAACCAGAGTTGGTTTTCAGACACCTTTTACCAATGTTACTTTGGACTTATTTGTCCCTAAAAGTTTGGCTGAGGAGTCAGTGATTATCGGTGGAAAACCACAAAAAGAGAAATATGGTGAATTTCAAATGGAAATGGATATGTTTAATCAGGCTTTTATTGAAGTGATGATTGAGGGCGATAAGAGTGGTCGAGTGCTTAGTTGGCCAATTCCAACCTATAATGTGACCGCTGATTGGGATTGGGACAATGCTATTATTGACAAGATAATGGAAATGACCGCAAAGTATGGTATTCCTTATTTTTCTAATTTTATTAATAGTGACATGAGTCCTGATGATGCTCGTAGTATGTGTTGTCGATTGCGGCTTGATAATCGTGAGCTTAGAAAACGTGGCGGAGGGTTGTTTGGAGCCAATCCATTGACTGGGTCAATAGGAGTGGTAACGATTAACTTGCCTCGGGCTGCCTATGTGGCCAAAGATAAGGAAGAATATTTTGAGAGAATTGGTGAATTGATGGATTTGGCCAAGCAAAGCTTGGATATCAAACGAAAAGTATTGGAAGAGTTTACCAATAATGGTTTGTACCCATACTCGATGTATTATTTGAGTGGAATCAAGGAGCGGTTTGATGAATATTGGAAGAATCATTTTAATACTATCGGACTAAATGGTATGAATGAAGCGGCCTTGAATCTGTTGGGGCAAGATATTACAACGGTTGAAGGTCATAAATTCGCTCGTCAGACGCTTGATTTTATGCGTGAGCGACTCATGGACTACCAGAATGAGACTAATCAGCTATTTAATTTGGAAGCGACTCCAGCGGAAGGTACAGCTTATCGTTTTGCTCGTTTGGACAAAAAACAGTTTCCTGATATTATTGTAGCTAATGAAAAGGCGGTGCAGGAAGAGGGAGCTGATCCATATTATACAAATTCATCACAATTGCCGGTCGGCTATACAGATGATATCTTTGAAGCTTTGAAATTGCAGGATGATTTGCAGACTCGCTATACCGGTGGAACGGTTTTACATGGTTTTTTGGGTGAAAATATGCCATCAGCGGAAAGTACCAAGAGTTTAGTCAAAAAAATTGCTGAAAATTTTAAATTACCTTATTTTACAATCACTCCAACCTTTAGTGTTTGTCCAGTTCATGGATATTTGTCTGGTGAACACGAATTTTGTCCCAAATGTGATGAAGAAATGGGTTATGTGGAGCATGCGGATGAAATGCTTAGAAGGAGTCTGTAATGTGGATAAATATTGTGGTGGTAAAGTTGTTAAAAAAGTTATAAAATAATAATGCTTAATCATGATCTTGGATCAATAACAAAAAAAGTTGTCGACCAAGAAAATAAAAACAAAAAGTATGCCAGCAGAAAAGCTACAAAGACAAAAGTGTGAGGTGTATTCTCGTGTGGTCGGATATTTGAGCCCAGTTCATCGTTGGAATAAAGGTAAAAAGGCCGAATTTGGCGATCGAAAAGAGTTTGATAAAATGCTTTCTGTTAGCTGTGAAAAATAGTTGTAGTTAATTTTATTTCAAAATATTGTCCCTCGGCTTTGGTCGGGGGCTTTGTATCTGAATGAGGATTTGGAGAAAATGTGAATAGTGGATAGTGGTTGGAAGCGGGAAAATAGAACGGGAAATTAGGTGAATGGTATAGAGGTTCGCGATTGTTGCGAATGTGCGAATTTAATCAAAATACTCATTATTGACAACTGATAACTCACAACTGTTCCCTGACTATTGATTACTCTTTACATTTTACTTATTACATATTACTTTTTACTAATTACTCATTATGTTAATAGGTGGTTTACAACAAATGACATTGCTTGATTATCCGGGGCAGGTAGCCGCCACGATTTTTACGGTTGGCTGCAATTTTCGATGTCACTTTTGTCATAATCCGGCATTGGTTTTGCCTGAGAAGTTTGGCGAAGGTTTGAAAACGGAAAAGGATGTGCTGGATTTTTTGCGAGCAAGAAAAAAATTGCTGGATGGAGTTTGTATTACTGGTGGTGAGCCGACTTTGCAAAAAGATATTGTAGAGGTGTGCGAATCAATAAAAGATTTGGGTTACAAAATAAAACTGGATACCAATGGTCTCAGACCTCATATTATTCAAAAGTTAATGAAGAAAGATTTGATTGATTATATTGCAATGGATATTAAGGCGCCATGGAACAAGTATGAACAGGTGGTGGGAGTGAAAGTTGATTTGGATAAACTCAAGCAAAGTGTTAAAATTATAAGAGAAAGTGGTTTGCCGCATGAATTTCGGTCGACAGTATTGCCGGGATTGCATACGGCGGAAGATATAATAAGAATGGCGAAACAGGTGAAGGGGGCTGATGCTTATTATATCCAAAGGTTCCGGTCAGAGCCGGAATTGGTCAATCAGGAATTTGTGTCCGAAAATAAATTTTTACTCAAAGATTTAGAGGCCATTAGAAATGAAATTAAAGATTGGTTTAAAGTGTGTAAGGTGAGGTAATCTGGAGTTCTCAGTTTAGAGGAACCGATAAATTGTGAGGTGGATATGAAACATTTATACGGCGGGAAAATTATTATTTGGATATTGGTTGCTTTGGTTATTCTTTTTGTTTCATATGTTTTTATTCCAAGACTTTGTTTTACGGCTTATTTGGGTTGGAAGTTGAATGATTATAAGAAAGAACTGACTGACTGCGTAAATTCTCAAGTGTTGTCCGCCGCAAATAGACCATCAAATGATTTGATATGCAGTTGTTTTACGGAGGCTGACAAAATTGTGGGATTAAATAATGATTCGGGCTCATGGATTGTTGTTGATTTGGAGAAGCCAAAATTAAACTGGTTTTCACGTCAATTTTATGATTATCGTGGTGACATGATTTTTGAAGCCAGAAGTTTTAGATCTGATTTGATGACTCGGGTTCGTGAGAAGTTTAACATTCGCGGGTATTATGAACCGAGCTGTATTTTGTATGACTTTTTTTAAATTTATGCGCCAAAGGCGCATCCGCCTAAGACGGAGAATTTAGGATTTATAATTTAGCATTTTATACCTATATGGAGGGATTTGATTACAAGAAAATGGAGATGCTTTTGCAGCGAAATTTGGATTACACTAAAAAGGTTTATGAAAATACGGAAAAAATTCGCAAGTACATAATGTGGATTCGAATTTTGAATATTCTCAAGTTGGTAGTGATTGTTTTGCCGATTGTTTTGGCGATTATTTTTCTTCCGCCATTAATCAAAGAGATGGTTCAATCTTATTCTGGGGTTTTTGATCAGGTGGATAGTCTGCAATCAGGGAATGTACAAAATATTGATGTTGATGTATTGAAAAATTTATTAAAGTAATTTATGGATGAACAAATATTATCACCGGAGAAAAAAGAAGAGATAAAAAAAGATCATCGATTGATTCAGACTGTGATGATTGCTGTGTTTGTAACGGCGGTTTTTGTTGGGCTTTTGGTTTGGCTTTTGGCCTATGTGATTTTTGAACCGATCGTAACTGAACAGCAAATCACGATCAAAAATTTGGAAAGTAAAATTAACGAATATCAAGAGAATAATACTGATAGAATTCAAGAAGAAGATGGCAGTCTTACAGATTTGAAGGTTGATGAAATTGACAGTATGATGGATGAAATGATGGGTACCGGAGATGAAAATGAACGCCCTATCGAGCAAACGGTTCAATATTACAATCGAGATTATGAATTTGCGATGACTTTCCCAGCAAGTTGGGCTGATTTTGAAGTTAGAGAATCGAGTAATGATTATGGCGGACCAGTGTCAATAAAGACTTTTTATTTTGGTTTTCCGGCTCAGGACGATTTGTTTGCGGTGACCGTTTGGAGTCTGGAAGAGTGGAATAAATATGTAGAATTGAACCCGGAAAGAGCACCATCTATGCTTGTGGCTAGAAATGATATTTGGGGGTGGGTTTATACTTTTGAACAAGGACAGTATACGGTGAATGATGAAATGCATGATCGGTTTAGTGAGATTGCCCAAATCAGACAGTCATTCAAAGCTGATCCAGGTCGCAATTGGCCACAATAATTTTTTATAATAAAATGACCAATCTGTTATGATTGGCTTTTTTGTTTAGTAAAAGAAAAAAACTGCATGTTGGCAGCTTAGATTTGTTTTTGGGGCATAAAGGTTCGATAAGTTCTGAAGGCAAAGAATCCACCGAGAAGAAGAATGATAAAAGCGGCGATTTGGGCGTTTTTGTCAGAAGAACTGAATTGGCAATAAGCGGAAACAGACAGAAGGCTGAGGCAAATTCCCAGGTTGATATACTTGTGATTGGTGAGCTGACTAGGAAGTTGAAAAAAACAGCAAGTAGCAAGGAAAATTACAATCAGGACAATTCCTGGATCCATGGTGCCTCCTTCTGTGAAGTGCTGCTCTTATTTTAGCTGAAAGCTATAATTTGTCAAACAAAAAACCGAGTGTTACTCGATTGGTTTAATAGAATGATTAGTGACGCAATTCTCGACGTCTTTGCCAGCGTTTGAAGCGATCAATATTCATGAACAAGATTGTCAGTAGCAAGAAGATGATTGGAAAGAATAACCAGGTCCAATCATCGAGCAACGCATAATTTACAAAATTCATGGTGCTGTTAATGATATAGACGGCGATAAGAATCGGTTGATAATACAAGGGTTTCATTTTCAGCCAACTAATACAGAGATTTGGGATGATAACGTAGGAGATCCCCATGAAAATCGTACAGAATGCCAGCCAGGTATCAAGGTTCATGATTTCTCTTTGTAGTGCGGTGATATTAATTGGGGTTAAGCTTTCGCTTCATGTAAACAGAACCAAGTCCAGCTCCTGTCAGCATACACATGAGGAGAAGGGCTAAATGGCCAAATGTATTAGCAGATGCTGGGGGTAGACTAAATGAAGCATATCCTCGAGCCAAGCCCCAAGCCAGAATATTGACAATAATGATAACGATTAGAGCGGTTAGGTGCTTGTGATGAGCGGTAGTAGGTTTCTTGAATGAAAAATAAAAATAAACACTGAATGAAATTAGACTGAGCATGATCGCAATGATTAGCATCAGGATGAACATGGCTGTCTCCTTTGTTGATTGTTTGGAACTTGAAATAATATCATAAGACTGGTTTTTTGTCAATGGTTAGTTTGAAAAACAAAAAAATCGAGTGTTTACTCGATTAGTTAGTGGTTTGTTCAGTAGTTTCTTTACTGATCTGGTAGGTAAAGATTAGTCGAAATAGGTTGGTGCAGAGAATAAATATGCTCATACCTAAGGTAAACCCAAAATTTTCTGCTAGTTCAAATTTATAAATCAACAAACATCCAACGAAATATAGAGTTGCAAAGGCGAAGATAGTCAAAATGTATTTGAAGTTGTGTATCAGTTTGGGAGCAAAGCCAATAAGGATTAGATTGGTCATAATAACGCCGATAATCATGGTGATGGTGTTAACGAACATTGTTGCTCCTTGTTGGCGGATTGGTCTTTAGTAGATATAACCGTAAAATTTGTGTACCGAGAATAAATAAGTCACAAATAAAATTGAAAAAATAAGTATTCTCATTTTTAATCACAAAGATGAAAGCCAATAGATTGGCCGCAGCACAGAGAATTGCCGTCGCGATGATGAGAATAATCAGTTTTGCATTGTTCTTGTATCGAGCTTGTAGAGAAATAATCAATAAAACCACAGTGCCAAGAGAAAATAGAGCTGCAATTGTGTCCATATTGTTTCTCCTTGTTTGCGCAGGATCAATAGGCTATTTAAGCATATAGTGATATAATTGTCAATGGTTAACCATAACTACAAAAATTTTGCAGTAATTATGAGATGTGCTAAACTTTCCGAGTTAAAGCTATGAATGATTTGCAGCAACAATTAGAAGATTTACAGCAAAGACTCCTGCGAGCGTGGGGGATTGTTGATATTGGGAAAAAACAGGAGCGGATGGAGGCTTTGGAACAAGAAATGAGTAAACCTGGATTTTGGAATAATCAAGACAAAGCTCGTCATATATCTGAGGAAGCCAGTGGTCTGAGAGATGAGATTGATTTGTGGCAAAAGTTTAAACAAGATTTGGAAGATTTGATGGAAATGTTGAAGCTCGATATTGAAGATCAGGGAGTGAATATGCGAGAAGACTTTGAAAAGCAAATTGCTCAGGTGGAAAAAAGATTTGCCCATATGGAAGTGAGTTTATTGTTGGCGAGTAAATATGACAAAAAGTCAGCGCTGGTTTCTCTTTATGCCGGGACCGGTGGAACTGATGCTCAAGATTGGGTGGAGATGCTTTTGCGGATGTATTTACGATTTGCCGAAAAACAGGGGTGGAAAACGGAAATAACCAATATCTCTTCTGGCCAAGAGGCGGGTATCAAAAGCGTACAATTTGAAGTGGAAGGACGATATGCTTATGGTTATTTGAAAGCTGAGTCTGGTGTGCATCGATTGGTCCGGATTTCACCGTTTGATGCGGAAAAGATGCGGCACACCTCATTTGCGATGGTGGAAGTTTTGCCATGGCTTGATGATGAAGTGACGGTGGAAATAAATCCTGATGAGCTTCGGATTGATACTTTTAGAGCCGGCGGTCATGGTGGTCAAAGTGTGAATACAACTGATTCGGCGGTTAGAATAACCCATATCCCGACCGGTATCGTCGTGTCCTGTCAAAATGAAAGATCACAAATTCAAAATAAAGAAAAAGCTTTCCGTCATTTGCAGTCCAAGTTGCAGCAATATTATGAGGCGGAAGCGGAAGAAGAAAAACAGAAATTGAGAGGTGAATACACTGAAGCGGCTTGGGGTAATCAAGCGCGGTCTTATGTTTTGCATCCATACAAGATGGTCAAAGATCATCGGACCGGAGAGGAAACTGACAAGGTAGACGTAGTGCTGGATGGTGAAATTATGCCTTTTGTTGAAGCTTATTTGCGCACTGAGGCTAAAAAATAGTATGCGGAAATCAACAACTTTAATTATAGTTATTGTGTTAGCGATCATTATTGCGGCCGGAGCATTTTCGGCGGTGTTTTTTTGGGCTGAGGATGATTTGGTGTTTGAAAAAGTTTATTTGCCGGAGCAGTTGGTTTATTTGGATTTTGATCAGTGGAAAAAAATACAGCAAGAACAGATTGCTTTATTTCAAAAAAAAGAAAAAGAAGAAATTACTTTGTTCGCCGTAGGCGATATTATGATGAGTCGAGCGGTTGAGCGAAAGATGCTCGCCAAGAATGATTTTATGTATTGTCTTGAGCCGACTCGGAAGTTGGTGCAGTCGGCCGATATTGCGATGGCCAATCTGGAAAGTCCGATAATTGAAGGTCCACTGGTTGATGATGGTTCTTTTTCTTTTCGGGCGGATCCGCGTTCAGCTGAAGCTTTGGCTTTGGCTGGGTTTGATATCTTGAGTTTACCCAACAACCATATTATGAATTATGGCTCAGAAGGTTTGGTTAAAACATTTGAATACTTGGGAAAAAATAATCTTGATTATGTTGGGGTGGGGGAAAATTTGAATAAAATAGTAAATCCATTGATAAAAGAAGTCAAGGGAATAAAAATTGCTTTTTTGTCCTATGCTTATGGCCCGGAAAGTTATAAAGCGACGACTGCTAGAGCTGGAATGGCACTTATGGATACTGAGCAATTGATTGCTGATATAAATACAGCACATGAAGAAAAAGTTGATTTGATTATTGTTTCAATGCATGATGGTGTTGAGTATGTCAATGATCCAGCGGTGCATCAAACTGAATTTGCTCACGTGGCGATTGATAGTGGCGCTGATGTGGTTTTGGGGCATCATCCTCACGTGGTGCAAAAAATGGAAATTTATAAAGATAGATATATTTATTATAGTTTGGGTAACTTTGTTTTTGATCAAATGTGGAGCCAGGACACTCGAGAAGGCTTGGGGGTGATGCTTCATTTGAATAAAGAAGGAGTAACGGACGTGGAATATTATCCGATTGAGATTCAAGATTATTGTCGGCCGGAGTTGGTGGAAGGAGAACAGGCGGAAAAAATTATTGGTAAATTGGGGAGTTAAATAAGTGAAGTAACGCGCCGAGGCGTGTTTTGACGGAGAGAAATAGAATAAAAAGGATGAGAACAATTAGTCTTGTTATCCCGAGCCTGCCTGCCGGTCCGCTTCGCCCGATTGGCAAATCGAGGCGAGTAGGCAGGGTACTCGAAGGGTAACCGTCTATTAGGCAACTATGCTTTGAGAGCCCTGCCTAACGGCAGGCAGGCTCAGCATGACAAAAATTAAAACAGGGAAGCACGAGAACATTCTGCCTACGTTAAAACTACGGCGACAGGTGAAACATGAAAGCAGGATGGTGGAAAACAAGACAGTAATAAAACAATAAAATAAAAATAAAAATTACTATGCATGAGTACAAGTGGGAGATAATTCATGATTTTAAAAATGTAAAATTGTCAGGGCCGTTGACTGCCTTATATTCAAATCAACTGATTCAACAAATTGCGAATGGGCTATTGGGCTTATTTATTCCAGTGTTTTTGTATCAAAGATTGCAGTCGTTTACTTTAGTCGCTTTGTATTTTTTGGTCAGTTATGGTTTGTGGTTTTTGTTGGTACCAATTGGAGCCAAGATGATGACAGCCTTTGGGATCAAAAAATCATTGATCATTTCGGTAGTTTTTGTGGCCATGTATTATTGGTTTTTTAATTTTTTTGATTCAACCGGAGATAGTATGTTTCTGGTTTTTGCTATTTTGGCCATTAATATGTGTCGGATGTTGTATTGGATTCAGTTTCATACAGATTTTGCTAAATTTACCAACCGAAAAACTCGAGGTAAACAAATTTCGCTTTTTTCGGCCATTGCTTCTTTGGTGGCGATTTTTTTGCCGTTAATTTCTGGGTTTGTACTGGAAAATTATAGTTTTAGTATGTTGTTTATTGCGGCTAGCTTTATTTGTCTTGTGTCTGCTATGCCGCTTGTATTTTTACCGGAAAAGAAAGAAGAATTTACTTTTGGTTATTTTGAATCATATAAAAAGGCGTTTGCCAAAAAAAATCGGAAAAATTTTATTTCATACGCAGCTGATGGAGCTCAGGGGTTTGTTGGAATGGTTTTGTGGCCGCTATTTATCTGGTTGGTGATGAATGAAAGTTATTCGGCGATGGGTATTGTTTCATCGGTGATTATTTTGGGCAGTATTGTGGTCAAATTGGTGGTTGGTGATTATACCGATAAGTTTGACAAAAGAAAGGTAATGAAGTACGGTACCTTTTTGTATTCACTCGGCTGGGTGGTCAAGATTTTTGTAGCGACCGGTTTTCATATTTTTTTAGCCAGCACTTATCATAGTTTTGCGGCGATTGTGATGCGGACGCCATACGATGCTTTACGATATGAAAAAGCGGCTGATAGCGGTAATATGGTTGATGAGTATAATGTTCTGCGAGAGATTTCGTTGAATTTTGGTCGAGTATTGATGGTGGTTTTGATGATGGGACTTTTGGTGGTGACACAAGATATTAATTTGAGCTTTATTTTTGCGGCAGGAATATCATTGTTGATTAATTTGATTTAAGTAACAAATCAGCGATTACTACTCCGCCAGAGGATGGATGCGTCCTTCGGCGCAGAATTCAACAAATGCAGAATCTAAAATATTATGAATGTGAGAGAGTTGATTAAAAAATATAATGTAAAACCCAAACGAAGTGCAGGGCAGAATTTTTTGATTAATCCAGAACCGTTGCATCAGATTGTCAAAGCGGCTGAATTGACCGATCAGGATGATGTGTTGGAGATCGGGCCGGGACTGGGAGTCTTGACCGAAGAGCTTTTGCCCCGAGTAAAGCGAGTGGTGACGGTGGAGCTTGATCGATCTTTGATTTATGTGCTCAAAAAGCAATTTAAAAGAGCGGAAAATTTGACCATAATCAATAACGATGTTTTGAAATTGCCAATTGAAGAGATTGTTGACAATTTTGAAGGTGAAAAATATAAGATTGTCGCTAACATCCCATATAATATTACCTCACATTTTTTGCGAAAATTTTTGGAGCATGATCTGCGTCCAACCAAAATGGTGTTATTGGTGCAAAAAGAAGTGGCTGAACGGGTTGTCGCTGAACCAGGGAAGATGAGTCTGTTGGCTTTGTCGGTTCAATTGTTTGCAAAACCAAGGATTGTGACCATCGTGGGGGCAAAGAGTTTTTTTCCAGCACCAAAAGTTGACAGCGCGGTTTTGGATTTGGAGGTGACCGGTCCACGGTTTGAGGTCGACCAAAAGCGGTTTTTTCAGTTGTCTAAAATTGGTTTTTCCGCCAAAAGAAAACAACTCAAAAATAATTTGTCAGCCGGATTGAGAATTTCCAGTGATGAAATTGGTCAAAAATTACAAGAATTAGGTTTGAAGGAAACGGTTCGTGCGCAGGAATTATCTGTGGAAAACTGGGCTGATTTGACCAAAAAACTGCCAATTTAGGCGGATCCAAAATATAAAAAAAAGGACAGTTTGAAGCTGGTCTTTTTTGTTTAGATTATGTGAATAATTATCTTCGTTAAAGAGTATGTTTGTGGTATAATTGAAATGAAATAATTTACGTTAATGAATCAAGATCGTCTACATGAAGAAGACCGATCCTCTTTTGATGGTAATCAAGAGAATTATTCTGATTTTAAAAGAAATAATTCAGCTCCAAATAGTTTCAAGGATTTAAATCACAAACAAATAATATTGGGTTCAATGTTGGTGATGATTTTTGTTTTGATTGTGGTGGTGATGGGGGTAAATGCGAAATCTTTTTTTGATGTGCCAATACCCAATGCCGATAAGTTGACGAAACAAAAGGATGGTGTGACCGCTGAAGACATGTTTAAAACCGAGGCCGATTTGATTGCGGCAGAAAAACAAAAAGATACTGATGAGGATGGTCTTAGCGATTATGATGAGTTGAATTTATGGAAAACCAGTCCATACTTGATTGATAGTGATAGTGATGGGCTAACAGATCAGGTTGAGGTAGAGTTGGGCAGTGACCCCAATTGTCCTGAAGGTAAAGAGTGTGCGAAAACAAGTTTTACTGAAAATTTGAGTCCGAAGCCTCAGGATGTGACCGGTGAAGAGGCTCCGACAGCGGCGGAAATTCGAGTTTTGTTAGTCGGTGCAGGCTTGTTTACAAATGAAGAATTGGCCGTGGTTGGGGATGGTGAATTGATCAGTATTTATAATGAGATATTAGCTCAAGAAAATGCTGCGACTACTACTACTACTACTACTACGCCAGAGAAAACAGATCCCCAAAGCTATACGATTGAAGAATTGAAACAAGTCTTGAGAGACAGTGGAGTAGATGAAGAGACAATCAGCGCTGTGAGTGATGAAGAATTAAGGGGAATTTTTCAGGACGCTTGGAGTGCAGCCAGTGGTTCTTAATAATCAAGAAAATAAAATATATATACAAATATGCAGCACATGAAATCTAGAAAAAGATTCAGTGTAAAAAAATCGTTGCTTGTTGCTTTGCTGATTTTGATGGCCAGTTTTTTTGTTGCAAATCATGTGCTGGCTGCAGCGGTGATAACAAAGAGTCCAGAGAGTGACGTTATAGAGTTGATTGGTCAGTCAAAAAGTGCAGCTACTCATACGGCGGATAAAGTGGCTGGTACAATTAAGGAGCGAATTTATAAAGTATTGGTCAAAAGTGCTGCTTTGTCACTCAAAAATTTATCAATCAGTTTGACCCAAGATTTGTCTCGGCGGTCAATTGAATATTTGGAAACAGGGAGTTTTGGTCAGCAACCGATTTGGTATGCGGACACTTGGACATCATACGTGGATAAAGTTGAAGAGGCTGTTCTGACGGATGTTTTGGCTGATATTAGTTTGTCTGGACCATGGGCGGAATATTTCGATATTTGTGAGCCAAATGTCGAGCTGAAGCTTCGGATTATCCGCTCAGTAGAGAAGGGGGCTAATAGGGATCCATTTGACCGAAGAACCAAAAATCAGCGTTGTTCTTGGAGTCAGGTAAAAGATAATTGGGAAGGTTTTACTAAAGATTTGAAAGATCGATATTATGATAATCCGGAAGTCGCTTCATTTTTGGCGATTGATCAGGTGGTTAAGGGGTTTGAGCCACAGCAAAGTGAAATTGGTACTTATATTTGGACTTATGATTTGCTTGAGACAAAGCAGAAGGAACAAGTAAAGGCTTTGGAAGATGAACGAAAAGAAGGTGAGGGTAGTTATAAGGCGAAGACTAACCCAACAGGAACGGTAGTCCAAAACCCGCCAGGGACAGCTGAAACTGTGACAAAAAGTTATATTGATAAATCGTTAAAAGCGCCAGCTGAAGAACATGCGCAGGCTTTGGCTACCATTGAATCAATTCCGGAGGCGATCGGCTCGACAATTTTGAATTCTTTTGTTTCTAAAAGATTTGTGGATGCTTTGTTTAATCGAGTGGCTCAAGGATTTGTGGTCAGGCCGGATACTTATAATTCCAGTCAAGGTATTTATGATTATTCTGCCAGTGCTGAACGGAAGATTGCCAAGATTGAAGAAGTCAGATTTTCAGTGTCAACACGAGAAGTTGATTTACTTAGTGAATATACAATTTGTGATCCTAGTATAGAGCGTCAGGTCAATCATTGTGTGATGACTGATGATTTTGCCGATGCGGTTCGAAGTGCTAGTTATAGTAATGCTATGACGGTGAGGCAGGCTGTAGATGAAGCCTTTTTGGATGGCGGTTTGCCATTTGTCAGCCCAGTTGATGACCGGAATTTGAATCCTAATTGTTATGAAACCGGATATTGTTATTCCAATTTGATCAAGTTGCGTAAAGCCAGAATTGTTCCGATTGGTTGGGAGTTGGCGGCCAAGAAAGTGGGTGAGACCAATCCAAATGGAGATGATCGGGTTAATTTGAATTTACTCATGGATTGTTTTGATGGGATTGATACGTCTTCAAAGTGTACCGGTTATGCTGGTTTGGTGGATCCAAATTGGGTGCTCAAATATCCAAAAACTCGATGTGATGCGGTTGGTTATGGTCCGATTTTGATTACCAGTGGAGCTGAGGATAGAGATGAGTATTGTGCTGATCTCAAGAGTTGTGTGGATGAAAATGAAGATGGTTCATGTAATCATTATGCTTATTGTGCGGCGGAAAAAAATGTTTGGCAGTTTGGGGCTGAGCAATGTCCCGGTTATTATGATTCTTGTACTGCGGTTGAGAACATTAATAATGGTAAGAGAGCCAATTATTTATTAAATACGGTTGATTATGCCAGTTGTTCCGCCGACGATGTTGGCTGTTTGGGGTATAGTACTTGGCTTGCGGATACTGATGGCGGTGACCGAGATTTTTCATTGGAGTTTCCTGATAATTATTACCAGTCCGGATCATCAATGGTTTATTTGAATGAGAAAATTGAATCAGAGACTTGTTTGTCTGATGAAGAAGGTTGTTCCAGAGTGATTCATACGGGTAAGGAATATGGTACCAATTTGGTGCCCAATGGTGGTTTTGAATATTTTGAAGGCAATACTGATGATGGTGAGGCAGACGTTATTGATGGTTGGAATACTGGTAATCAAATTGTGGTTGGTACCGGTATTAGTGCGACATCAGTACAATTGAGTTTGGGTGGTCAGTTGACCGGTTTGCGATCAATTGCAATTGCTCCAAAAAAATATGTCAGATATTTTATATTTTCAGTTCAAACAAGGACAGATGATAGTCTCACATTGACGCCAATGGTATCAAAATTTAATTTTGATAATAATACCGTGTCAGCGCCAATTAGTGTTACCAAAACATCTGATTCACCTGATTTAGATCCACTGAGAGACACATATATTTATGATTCGGGCGAAACACCGTCGAGTGCTGGTAAAGAACTTTGGCAGATTGTTCGATTGGCGCCGGGAATTGGCTATTTGAATTTTGATATTCGAGCCAATGCTACGGCCGTGGTTGATAATGTGTTGATTGCTGAATCGGAAGGGCCGTTAACAGGAGGAATCGTTGCGCCATTTTATTCTGATTATGGCCGTGTGGCTTATGATTACTTGAAATTAGCTCCAGATCATTATGCTTGTTATGATGCGGATAATTCTTTTAATGAAAATATTTCGCAAGCGGTGGTCTCAGGTGATACCAAGTGGTTTACGCCAATCAAGACCGTGGATATAAATAGTACCAATGATGATAATAGTTGTGGTAAATTTGCTACATTATGTTCAGCTGAAGAAGTTGGGTGTCAAGAATATATTCCGACCGATGGAGGACGTTCAGTGCCCGGAGTGACCAGTTATGATGATCAATGTCCAGCTGAGTGTGCGGCTTATGATGCTTTTTCTCAATCAGCGACCAGTCTAGCTTTGGCTGACTATCCACTTTATTTTATTCCATCAACGGCTGATCAATGCCCAGCCAATCAGGCTGGTTGTGAAGAATTTACCAATTTGGATGAATTGGATCGTGGGGGAGAATCACAAGAATATTTCAAGTCTTTACGCCTTTGTTATAAGACCGAAGATCCGGCTAATGATAGTAGCTGTGGATCTTATTTTACTTGGATTGGTGATGATACCTCTGGTTATCAGTTGCAGGTTTACCGCTTTGAGATGGATGGCGATAATCCGAAGGTGACCAATATGGCTCAAACAGCTCTTGTGTGTAATAGTACCAATTACGATCCGGTTAATTTTCCTGAATGTCGTGAATTTATCAGCGAATCAGGTCAAGTTTTTTATCAAGTTTTAGATAATTTAGTTTTGTGTTCAAACAACTGTCATCCATATCGAAAGACAATTCAATATGAAGGTGAAGCGGGTGGTGTAGCAGCGTCTCAGAAATGTATTGATCGTGGTGGTGAAATGCGAAATGGAGAATGTATCTTTATGGTAGAACCGGATTTGAGTCAAACTTGTACGGCTGCTAATGCTGGTTGTCGAGAATATCGGGGTGATGGGGCGAATGATCAGGAGACAATCTTTTCTGATTCATTTGAAGCTTCCGTTTATAACTGGGAAGGGGCTAACGTCAGTCTTTCAACGGAATCGATGATCAAGGGTGGACAATCACTCAAGGTAATGCCCGGATCATCAAATCAAGCGTCATTATTGCTGCCGTTGAGTTTGTCTGTTGGTGAGCAGTTTGCGGTTGATTTTTGGGCCAAGGCTGACGCTACAAATGCTCGGGTTGAAATTTTCTTTGCTCATGAGGTTGGTAATATTACTTCGACTGAAGTCAATATTGACCAAGCAACTCAAGGAAATATTGAATTTTACCATTATACTTCGGATGTAATTGTTCCAGATGAGACTGTTGTGCTGATGATACTCCGAGTCAGTGGAGAGACGGTTTATTTTGATAATATAAATTTAAAACGATTAAATGATGTTCATTATTTAATCCAAAATTCTTGGAGTACCCCATCGAGTTGCGACCAGACTTTGGCTGGGCAGTATCTGCCACAAGCACAACTTGGTTGTCAGGAATATCGAACGCCAAAGGGAGTGAGTGAATATCTCAAGAGTTTTAGAAGTTTGTGTCGCTTTGATGCGATTGGTTGTGAAGCGATAATAGATACGCAAAATTCCACTACCCCATTTAGTTCAGCCTTTAACGCCAGTCCGGTAGATATTTGTACTGAAGCCAAGGGAGCGGGGGTTTTGGCTGTTGGAGCCAGTTGCCAGGATGATTTGGTTAGTTCAATGTGTCCAGATGGTAGTTGTACCACTGTGTCCGGAGTGTCTCAGACGGATTATGATAATTGTTCCAGTTTGTTAGAAGTGGTTTATGTTGATCCGACTACCGGACAATATCAGTCAACGACTGATATTGAAAGTTTTGTTAACAATTATTCTGTGGCTGATTTGGATCCGGCATTACTTCGAGCGCATGGTTTGATTGATTTGGCTGTTCAGGTTGGAGCTCTTCGAACCACCATTCAGACTGGTGGTGGTGCGGCTGCAGCGGCCGCAGCGGCAGCAGCGGCAAATGGTCCGGATGTTTATTATCTGGATGAATCAAGGGTGAATGATTGCCGGCTCAAAGTAGTCACTCAGGGCTATTGTGAAATTTTGGGTCATAGTTATCAAAATGGTGGTTGTTATAAAGATCGGGATCAATATACGGTGCCAGCTGATAATTTGTTATATGCAGTTTACGATGAAAAGAAAACTTGTTCAGATGGGGCTCTCGGTTGTATGATGGTTGGCCGGCCGACTTATGATGAAAATTATAATGTAGCGACGGTCAGCGGTGATCCGCAGTGGGATACAAATTATTATGTTTTGGATCCAAATAATTTGGATGATCTACTTTGTCGCGGGGCCGATAGTCGATGTCAGGAATTCCAGGATGACAATGATCAAAAATATTATTTCAAAGATCCAGGGGAGAGAACTTGTGAATATAAGACGGTGGCTAATCCAGATGGTTCTCGAATTGAAGGTTGGTATAAGGCTGGAACCGATATTCCATGTGGTAAGACAGATGGTAATGTCGTGATGTCCGCTACCAAGGATTATTATGGCGATGGGGTAAACCATTTGATTCATAGTAATGACCCGGATTATTCCAGTTTGATCAATGGGAAATTGTTGATGAGTTCAGCGTCTATGGCAGCAAACACGTCAACTTCAAGCAAATCTTTTGCGATTGATACTAGATGGCGAGATGCTTTTGCTACCGGTACATTATCTTTGGGGATGACTTACAAATATGACGCGGCCCTGAATTTGATTCTCAGAGATCAAGATGGTGATACGGCTCAGACTCAATTGCAATTAACACAAAGTACGGATTTTACAAAGACTAATATTGCTTTAAGTTTGTTTGGGACAGGTTTTGATCGGACTAAAATTACATCATTTACCATTGACGTTTTATCAAATTCAATAGAAGTCCAGGATGTGGTGCTGCGAAGCAGTGTGGGTGAATTTGATGTGTTTCCTGGCTGGGTGGGTGAATGTAAACAAAAGTTTAGTGGTTGTACTGCGTTTATTGATCCTCTGGATGTGTCTGGTGGAAGTTCAGTCGGAGAAGCTTATTATTATATCAATGATGAAAATATCGATGAGTGTGCTGGAGTCAGTCAAAAGGAAGGTTGTTTGTTGTTCCAAGATACATCAATCAAAGATTCAAACGGTAATATCAGCATTGTTGCCAGTGCCGCTCTGTCATATCAAGCCAGTGAGGCTGCTGGGGGCGGTTTGGTAAATGCTGAGGCTGGATTACCAAATGTGGATGATTTGCTGAATTTGCTTTTTGATGATGCCACTGAGTGTAATGGTTTAATTAACCCGAGCTGTCAAGATTATTTAAATCAATATTGTTTTGTTGACGCCAAAAATAATAATCAGCAGTTTATGTGCGCGTTGCAGGCCTATACCGGCAATGTGATCGCTTCAGCTGGACAAACCGCAGCTTACAACGATTCAGGCTGTGCGGACAATGAACAATTTGTGGCTTGTTATACTTTGAAAAAAAGCTCTTTGTTTAATAATACAAATAGAATAATTAGTGTGGACCGAGATCGTCAGTGTGCTGAGTGGTATGACTGCAAGGCGGGTCAATACACGTTTGATCCGGTGCAAAATCGAGAAGTTTTTGTCTGTCAGGATTTGGGTCTTTGTGACTCAATCGGTGAAGGTGAAGAAACCGGTAAGTGTAGTAATTTTGTGGATGAAGGTAATACGGGATCATTGTTGGCTCAGAATGAGCCAATGAGAACCGGGTATCAAAGTCGGGATACCAGTTGGAATGCCCTTGATTATAGTGGTTATTCCGTGGCTGACAAGTATCCGCTTCAATATTATGATTCCTTTGATGTTCTAAGGAATTCGACAGAAAAAGACTATCGGTTAGTGCATACTTATAATCCTGTCGCAGGTGGTAATCGATATGATTGTGAAACTGATGATGATTGTGCCGGTTTGGATGTGTGCGCTGGTGGGCTTTGTATTGAGCCGATTTCTGGGACGAACTTACTTGATCCATTTGGTTCTCCGAGTTCAGCCTGTCGAACTTATCCTCGAGTGGATTCACCATTCCCAGCGCAAGTCAATGATACAGATGCCAAGCGGGCGGTGTTTGAAAATGCCAATACTTGTGTTTCGTATTATAACTTTATTGATGCCGAAGGATTTCAACACACTGTGACCGGTAATTTTTCAAGTGATGAAGATTGTGCTTGTAATTATTTGAAAGTGACTTATGGTAATCGGGCGATTGAAAAATATTATGATGTATCCAACAAAGTAGAAATTGCTAATATTGATGGCTATTGTCAAGATGATCCAAATAAAGCTTGTGGCTGTACTGGAGGACTTGTAAACACCAAAACTTTTTGTAGTTCTTCTGATTGTGGGCAACGTACAAATGATGGAGATACTGTTTTACCAGACCAGTGGGGTACTTGTATGCTCAAGGATGAAGAACAGACTAACTATAAAGGTTGGGAAGGTTATTGTTTGGAATATGACAACAGTGTGTTGGTCAACGGATCAAATTCAAACAAGGCTTGTTTGACTTGGTATCCACTCGATACAATGAGTGGTCTTCAAGATTTGTATAATCAATATGAAAATGCCGGTTATCAAAACTTTGTGGCCGGTGATGATGTCGGACAGCTTTATTGTGTGGCTGCGGCTGGCCAAAGGGGTGATGCCAATGTTGATTATGTGTTGACGGTACCGGCGTCAGAAAGTAATGGTGCTTTTAATGATACGTTCCATTTTCAAACCGGTTATTCTGCTAGTGATGAATATATAGAATTTTATAAACCAAAACCGAATGGATTCCAGGATGTTTATATGGATCAGATTGCTGGGATTGCGATTGAATGTACTGATGGTCAGGATGGTGACTGGTGTGGTAGTGTGTCATGGCGGACAAACAATCAAGATGTGTTTGCTGATAACTCGGCATATACTAAAGCTAGCGGGGCTTTATCGGGAATCAATAATAAATTTATTATTCCTTATAATATTAAAAATGATAAAATTTGGCCCGGACCAGAAGAATCTTCTTGTTTTGGCAATAGATGTGTGGCCCGAGATAAACAACTTCCAAATGAATATGGGGTGACAGATTGGCGCTATTGGCAGGTTGTCTGGGAAAATATAGAAGGAGAAGAGTTTGATTTCGGCGTACCCGTGACTCGGGGAGCTGGAGATAATAATTATATGTTTGCCGGTCAAGGATATAATCCGAGTACTGGGTCATGTTCTAATATCCTTACCGGTGGGGCTGGAACGGCAGATTGTAATGCCGATGGTAATTTGACTATATCAACGGCAGGATACAGAAATGGCGCTTCTGCTCAATTTTCAACTGTTTCTTGTAATCAAAATGATGATGGTGAATATGTATGTCCGACTGGTAAGCCAGGTGTTTGTCGACAAATAGAAGATGGGTATTATTGTGCTAGTGCGTGTACGGCGGCTACTGAAACAACAGCTTGTAATTCTCAGGCTGGTTGGGGTTGTGCCGTCGATGATCCAACTGATGATAATGATGAAGTTGATTATTGTGCAATTGGTGTTAGCTATGGCGGAATTGCAGCAAGAACTCTGGCCGGAGCTTGTAGTGCTGAATCCGGTAGCAACTATTTTGGTTTGAGGGTAATGTTTGATAGAGAAGGTAAATATCAAGGTATTTGGTTCGGGCTTTGCGATGAGAGTACCAGCTATGGTTATCAGGAATTCAAAGTTCATTTCTTGCTCAATGAGTATTGTGCTGAAGTGGTCAGAGTGGCTCAGGTAGGAGATGGTGGTATCTTGGAAAATAAAGCTCAGACTGAATATTTGTATGAAAGTAAATATGGACAGGTAACTAGACTTCGGACTGGCGCACCGGAATATAATTTGGTGTTTGGTTCGAAATATACCCCGTTGGGTAGTGCGAAAGCCGCTGGAGCACCGGATGATTTATTGTTGGTTGGTGATCTATCGAATGCTGATTATACAGATGAAGATCCAAATGGCAGTCCATTTAGTTTCATGAGACAAATTGATATCAAAGCTGGTAAACCATGGGGTTGTCCAGATGGTGATTGTGCTAATTTGACTACAGAGAGTCGAATCATCGAAGTCCAAGATAACAACTATTCACATTTGACCGCTATTTTTGCCAGTGTTTACGCCGGTTGGGCGTTTGAGCGAGGAGGAGATGTGGCTAATTATTATACTGAAGATCGGACATATAAGATTGATGTGGCCGGTGATCGTTCAACTTCAACCACAATCTTCCCACCGGTAGTGGCGGCAGCAGTATTGCCGGCCTCGGATCAGATTCTCTCTGATCCCGTCACCGGGCAGCCAGTTTATCAGGCGATACCGAAGACGATCAGTCTCAACGGTCGAAGCAGTGGTGATTTGGTGGTGTTCAACGGTAAGGAGACGGTGATTACTCAGTTCTTTGCGTGGGCCAATACCAGTCAAATGCCACTCCGAGAGGTTCATCTTGATTGGGGTGATGGTGAAACTCCAGTATATTCAGATGGATTATTCAAAAATTATAAGACCAGATGTCAGAGATTAGAACGTGAAGCATTGGGTGCGTGTTATGTTGTTGGTGGATCAGCGACCAGTCAGATCAAAGGCTTTAGTTGTTTGGCTGATATTGATTGTGGTCCGGGATATGTTTGTAATGCTGATCAGACTGAGCCTAGTTTTGGTGATTCGATTGAGGCCTGTGACGAACAAGAATTCTTCAAATATGAAAATCGATTTACTTGTGATGGTCCAGATGATGCTGAGTTGACCGGCGGTGATCCTGATAACAAT
>PFAP01000003.1:18233-51465 GCA_002773615.1 Candidatus Falkowbacteria bacterium CG10_big_fil_rev_8_21_14_0_10_39_11 | reverse complement strand
ATAAGAGTCCCTTTCAGGAGACTCTTATGAGCTGGGAGTTGAAAGGTCTTTTTAGCAGAGTCTCCATTCGGGACTCTGCTAAAGGTCACGGCTTCGAAGGAGGAGCCGTCGGCTTTGTGTGTTGATAACTAACTCGGTAATCCCTTGGGCGGAAAAGCGAATTTATGGTATAATTTTACTAGAAAAATAAGCCATAAAATGCGATGCTGGCTAATTTTGAATATACATTATGGATTTAACTAGAATCAAACAATTTTTGGGTTCTAGTGGCTATCGAATTTTAAATTTTCTGAGGTTTCGCCACAAGAAAACTGTTTTAGTTACCCTGATCTTGGTTTTGGTCTTCTCTTTTGTGGTTGCCGGATTTGCTCAAGCTGGAACGGTGGAGTCTGTTTTGCAATTACTTGGGAAAATATTGGCTTACCTCGCTTATGGGTTTGCTTATATTTTGAGTTTAATTGTCAGTAAGATTTTTGTCCTTTTGATTATTGTCAGTTCTTATGACAATTTTTTTGGCAATGTAGCCGTTACCAAGGGCTGGGTAATCATCCGCGACATCGCCAATATGGGCATTGTTCTCATTTTACTTTTGTATGCTTTTGGTATTATTTTTAGATTGGAAGGCAAAGTCGGTGGCAACAAAGCTCTAGTCAAGATTATTTTGGTTGCAGTACTGATCAATTTTAGTAAATTGGCCAGTGCTCTGATGATTGATGTGGCGCAAGTCTTTATGATGACCTTTGTCAACGGATATGCCGCGACCGCTGGTGCCAACTTGATCGAGGGTATTGGCATGGCTCAATATTTCAATTTCAATGCCAACTCAGCCAATCAGGATACGGTTGACTGGATGAAAGTTTTGGCCATAATGGCTTTTACCATCGTCTTTTTAATCTTTACCGGTATAATTACATTCATGTTGGCAGCCATTCTGTTGACCCGAATAGTTATGATTTGGATTCTGATTATCTTGTCACCAATCGGATTTTTAAACTTTATTGGATTCCCGATTATCAGCCAATATACCAAACGTTGGTGGGCTGAATTTGGTAAAACCGTTGTGATCGGTCCGGTGGTGGCTTTCTTTTTATGGTTATCATTACTGATGATGTCTAATGCTAAAGACAATTTTAATACAACCCAAACCTCTCAACAATCTGCTCTCACCGCCAGTGCTCAAGCCGGTGGCGAACCGCCAACCAGGCATCCACTGGAAAATATTGAGAGTTTTGTTCCTGCGGTTATGTCACTGGCTATGCTTTATGGCGCCTACATGATCAGTCAAGAAATCGGTGGTGCCGTCGGCAGCGGAGTTGGGAAATGGGCCTACTCCAAGGGTCAAAAATATGGTGGGGCTCAAGCCTGGAAAAGATATGGTGTCCGAACCTATAAAGGCGGGAAATCCGTCACAAAATATACTGGTAGAAAATTGGCTCCATTTGCGACCGGTGCAGCCAAGATAAGTGTTGGCGCTGCTGGTGCCGTTGCTGGTACCGTTGCTGGTGCCGCTCGTGGTTTGGCTCGAATTCCAGAGAATGTATTTAGAGGTGGTACCAAAGGTTTCAAAGAAGGTTACGAGTCCTTTGCTCCTGCTGCTGGTGGTGTCGGTGCCGGCCGTAAGGTTGCTGGCGCTTTGGCCGGAGCCGCCGGTTTTGTCGGTGGGGCTCTCGGTTATGGTGCTGTCGATACATTGAAATCCGTTGGGTCAGGCAGTCTTCGTGGACTTCGAGGTGGCTACAACCGTCAATCCAAGCGGGTGGATTATGCGGCGTCACAATCCGCACTCGAAAATATTGAAAAATACGAAAAGAAACTGGAAAAATATAAAGGCACTGACCCTCAAGGGAAATCAGCTCTTAGGGATACCATGAAAGATAAATCTAGGAGCATGGATGAGCGAGCTGCTGCTATGAAAATATTGGGTCAACAAGGTGATCTTGGAGGCAAAGATGCAGACGCAGTCAAGGATATTCGATCATCATATTCCAACCGCAAGGGTGTCATGCCTCAGTTGAAACTGGGTGATTCTTTGAAACATCTGGAATATGACTTTACCAGTAAAAAGGGTCGGGATGACTTCCAGGCAGCGGTAAAAAATAAAACAATTGATCCGGCTAAACTGGACAAAAGCGTTCTTGATATTCCAGAGGCCGTCTCAGGTATGCAAAGTGCTCTAGGCAACAAAGTCTTTACTCAAAAGATGCAGCTTATGGTTGAAGAGAATCCCAAAGCCAAGGAACGTGTCTTGCAGACCCTCGATGTTGAGATTAGTAAGCCTGGAGCTAAACCGGCAGATCAAGCCCGTATGCGTCAAGCCAAGGCAAAGATTACAAAAACATTGGTTTCTCATGGGGGCGAGACGGGTGCGTTTGATGGGTTATCTGATGCTGACCAAGCTCAAGAAATCGCTAAGTTTGTTTCAGGTGCCAAAGGATCTGATATCGCCAAGATTGACTCTGCACAGATGACCGCGCTTCAACAACCATCTAATAAACAACAATACCAAGCTTTCATCAGCAGTATTTCTCAAGCGCAGATGGGCGAAATCGCCTCTGAAGTTGGTTCTGGTGAAGCTGAAGCTATGATGGACAGAATGATTACGGAGTTTACTCATCTAAATACTTTAGCTCCTGCGGCTGGTACTCCGGAAGCCAAGCGTCTTTCTCGGTTGTCCAATAACATGGAAGAAATGGCCCTTGATCCTCGTCTGATTGGCGGTAAATTTGATGATCTTAGGTCGTCTACAGGTGCGGCTGTCGCTATCATTAATAACAAAATTGCAGAACTTAATGGCAGTAAGGCTGGTAAGTCTGCAACTGAAGTTATAGAAATTGACAAGGATATTGCTGCTTACAACAAGAAATTGACAAAACTTAGCAAGATGTAATCTAATATAAATATGCCTGATGATATAAATGTAAAAATAAAAGCCCTGCCAACCAAAGTCAAAAATATTCTATTGGCTCGTTATGGCGTTGAGGTTATGAAAGAAATTTCAGACAAGTATTATTTTTCGATCATTGACACCGCCGCTTTGGTCAAGATTATTGCTCAGGTTTTTGTCAAAGATTTGACTTTGGATCAAGTGGAACCGTCCATCACCAAGACGGTGGATGTTGAGCCGGATCAGGTTCGACCACTATTGATTGATGTTTTAACTCGCCGAATGTTGGTGGCTGATGAATATCTGGGTGGGCAGGTTGTTGCTATGTTAACCCAGTTGGATGTAGACCCCACCAAGTTTGATGAAGAAATCAAAAAATATCGAGTGGCTGTCCGCAAGGAATTTATCAAACCGAGAGTGAAGGCAGCGGGAACCCTTGTTCCAGAAGAAGAACGCAATGTGGTTGAGGAACGAATTCCT
This sequence comes from Candidatus Falkowbacteria bacterium CG10_big_fil_rev_8_21_14_0_10_39_11, assembly GCA_002773615.1. Taxonomy (GTDB): domain Bacteria; phylum Patescibacteriota; class Patescibacteriia; order UBA11705; family UBA11705; genus UBA11705. Next base: position 48,101 of record PFAP01000003.1, on the reverse strand, counting down.
GAGCTTAAAGTGGGCGACCCTGAATCAGAAATGAGGGAGATGATCAAGCTTTTGAAGGAACATGTTCTATTTACCGCGACCACTGATGAGTTATTATTTCGAGTTGATGCCAATGTTATTATTATCACCCTGATGCAAACCAACAAAGTCGCTCAGCAAGAGCTGATGAAAGCGTTGTTGCATAATGCTGAAAAAATCGGCGACAAAAAAATTGCCCATAAGGGCGAAAAAATCGAACCAACCATTCAAAACTGGCTGACCGACTACATTAGCACTCTGCCATACAATGAGAATGAAAAATTGAGTACCCTGCACAAGGCCAAATACTATGCTGAGAGTCCCAATGTTAAACAATTGACCGAGGAGAACAAGTTGTTGTTGGACCGGGTTTTTGATCTGTATGAAAATATTAGAAACTTTTATTTTAATGTTGAAAAAACTAATTTGAGTGAAATTCAAATTTTCCCCTTCACCGAATCGGAACAAGATAAATTTTTTAAACAATATTATCAGGGAGTCGAAGAGCGGGCGAAAATCGGTGAGGATGACAAAAAACCGGGTGAAGTTGATATTATGCATAGTAATGACGCCGAAGATGATGCGGTCAATGAATATCGTAATTTTTTGGTAGATAAAACCAGGAAAGATCGCAAACGACTTAGTGACCAATTTTATAAAGATATCTTATCCCGAAAAAAGATCGAAATCATTGCCGGCATGAAGTTGCTGGCCGAGACCGGTTTGCTGGACAATATCGTGACCGAGGATAAGCGATTCCGAGAACTTTTAATTGCATATTTCAAGCGCAATAGTATGATGGAGGAGCTCAAATCGTTTGAAGCCAAGGCTCCGGATCCGACGTATGTCAAACATTTTATCAAATACATTCTTTCCGAGCGTTTGGGCATGACCGAAAATATGAGTGGTCGTTGGGCGATGATATTTGGCAATATTTTTCGGGCTCAAGGGAAAAAACATTTATCACAGATGGCTTTCTATGACATGGAGGTTGAGCAATTTAAATGGTTATGATTCTACGAATTAAATTCAAAACTCTAAGTACTAAGTTCTAAATAAATTGTAATGACAGAAACTCAAAATTCAAAAAAATATGACTTGGAGGAGCGTACTTATCTTTTTGCAAAAAATTATCGTCAATTTATCAAAGAATTATCCAGGTCCACATCTAACTTTGAAGACAGTAAGCAATTAATTCGGTCGTCTGGTTCAGTGGCTGCTAACTATATTGAAGCTAATGAGGCTCTGAGTAAAAAAGATTTTATTCACAGAATAAAAATTTGTAGAAAAGCAGCGAAGGAGTCAGGTTTGTGGCTCAAATTAGTGGATATTCCGGGTATTGATTTGGTTGACGAAAAAAGAATTAAATTATTACAAGAATCGATAGAATTAATGAAAAAATTTGGAGCTATAATTGAAAAAAGTAAATAAGGATTTGATATTTGATTTTTGATATTGTTTAGGATTTAGAGATTAGAAATTAGAATTTTACGCAATAATTATTCTCATAAGGAGATAATACGTTTTATTAAACTATGACAAACACTTACGATTACATATTGGTAAAAGACAAAGACGGCCAGATGAAATACTACAAAGATGGTAAGTATTTTTCAATTGAAGAGATTGAAAATGGTGAGAAAAAAGTTGATGCTCCAAAAGAAAAAAAAGCCACCTTTATTGATGACGAGGTTGTTCACGACGAACACATGAAAGCAGCCAAGAGCGAACTGGATAAGCAAGTTGATCTCACAATTGATAAAATCACCGCCCAATTGAAGATAAAATTTACTGACACCAAAATAAAACAGCGTTTTTATACTATTTTAGGTTCAAAGTTACGGGAGGTTAGAAATGAAAAAGAGGTCAAGTATATGTTGTCAGTCCCCAAAGAAGAGGGGGGCTTAGGCTTGGACAGCCAAAAAGCAGATTTGGTTTTATCAATTGTGAAAAAACACGAAAGTGAATTATCCAAGGTCAAAAGTCAAATCACTACCGATGCCATGGACAAAAAGAGGCCGGCTCCAAATTTACCGATGCCAGAAGTCAAACCCGATCGATCAGCTGAAGCTGTGACTAAAAATGACACAAATCAAACCCAGCCAGTACCACCACGACCAATGGTTGAGCCTGACGTAAAAAAAGAATCGCCAGTTAAAGCGGTAAAAGTACCTTCAAAACCGGTTGAAACTAAGACGGCGAGCTCAGTCTTTGATGTTACCAACCTTGATCAATTGAAAGAAAAATTAATGGCTTCAAAGCCAGTAGCGAAGCCAATCGAGGCAAAATTAGAACCGGTTAGCGTTAAACCAGCTGAAATCAAATCAGACCCAGCCCCAAAGCCAGATCTCCCACCAATAGAACAATCAAAAGTTAAAGAAGAAAAAAAACCTTCACCTCGTTATGACTTTGTTGACGATCTTGTTGGTAAAGGAAAGGCTGATCTTGGGCCTGAAGAGCTTATTATCAAAAAACATGACCAGGGAGAGCAGAAAGCTCCTCCGATGAGACAAAGTCTTCCAGTCAAAAACAAGAGTCTTGAAGTTGATTCAGTTCAAAATAAACCATATTTATTGGGACCGGTTGAAGAATTACTAACTCTTGATCTCAAAAATTTTGATCGTATAGGTACCTCAGCTCGTGATAGTGCCGATACTCTTTATGAAAAAATACAAACATTAAAGGCCGAATCTTGGCGTCGTGGTCTTGAAGGTGTTTCCGCCTGGAAATTATCACCCGTGTTTAAACTTTACACCCAAATGGGAGTAGCCAGTATTGTTAGTGGCAAGTCAATTGATCAAATTATTACTGATCGGCAGATCGCTAACGAAGAAACATTATCGCCGGATCAATTCCAAGCCATTTTGGAGTTGAGCCAACGCCTTGATAGCTAGGTTAGTCGCTTTGCCTCTTGGCGCTATCTACTGATTACTTAATTTCACCGTCAAAAAATATGCCAAATCAATTTATCGTTCCCCAATTTATCGATGTTGAAGACAAAATCCTCGGACCGATTACGATCCGTCAATTTGGGATCATGGTTGTTGCGTTGGTTATTGGCGCCATTGAATTTCGTCTGGTCAGTTTTGTTGCCTTTATTCCTCTGGCTATCATCACCGTTGGCATAGCAGCCATCTTTGCTTTTGCCAAAGTCAATGGTCGCCCAATTCATTTCTTTTTTCTGAGTTTTTTGCAGACTTTACGTCGCCCCAACCAACGTGTCTGGAACAAGGCCGCCTATGTTGTTGGTGTGCAAGAGGTAAAAGCTGATCATGAGATTATTCACGAAGAAGAAGCTCACAAAGAAGCGGTTTCAGAATCCCGGTTGCACGATTTATCATTACTGATTAATACCGGAGGTGTATATCAGACTGATGAAGATTTCTTTGCTGATCAAGTTGTTGAAGGCCAAATACAGAGTAAGAAAACATTAAATCAGAAAAACAATAATACTAAATAGTGATCCGTTTCTGGCGGCAAACAAGTTAGTCTGTTAATAAAGTTTCATTTTGGTCAAAAAACTGAAGTCCTTATTAACTTGATAACTAATTAACTAATTCACTACCCCACTAACATATGGCAGCCAAAGAAAAAGAAATGCAAAATAAAAAATTATCTGGGAATAAAATCACTCAGTCAACGCAATTGTTTTTGGATACAGCTGAAATCAAGAATGATACGGTGATAATGAAAGATGGTTCGTTGAGAGCCGTGATGATGGTCTCCAGTTTGAATTTTGCTCTAAAATCAGAAGATGAACAGAATGCGGTTGTCTCCTCCTATGTTAGTTTTTTGAACTTTTTAGACTTTCCCATTCAAGTTGTGATCCAATCTCGCAAACTGGATATCTCAAAGTATCAAAAAAGGTTGGCTGACCGTGAAAAGGAGATCACCAATGAATTACTGCGGCGTCAGATGATCAATTATCAAACTTATGTCAATGAATTGGTCGACCTTGGTGATATCATGAGCAAACGGTTTTTTGTTGTCATCCCATATCGAGCAGTTGAAGACAGCAAGCGTGGTTTTTTTGCTCGATTAACCGACGTTTTGACTCCAGGTAAAGTGATCAAATTGAATCAGCAAAAATTTGATAAATATCGCTATACTTTGAATCAGCGAGTTGAGCATGTAAAAATGCATATTCGAGAGTTGGGACTGGAGACAGTTGTACTCGACACTCAAAGTTTGATTGAATTATATTACAACGTATATAATCCTGATGTTGCCGATAAACAAAAAATGCCTGAAATAGCCAAGTTACGCATAGAAGAATAATTAAGTCAAAATATAATATATATGTTTAATGCTAAAGACGCTCTAAGTGAAAAAAAAGCAGCCCCGAAAGAAGAATTGAATGAAATTGAGAAAGAGAAAAAAATTGAAACACAGAGCAAAAAAAGCGAACAAATAATTGAAGATGAACAACTGTATCGTCAGGGTGTTGTATCTGTTTTAGATTTGGTTGCCCCGGCTGCGTTTGAGGTCAAGCCATCATTCATCAAATTGGGCAGTTGGTATGCCCGGACGTTGTTTGTCATGACTTATCCGCGATACATTTCAGTCGGTTGGTTTTCTCCCATTATCAACTACAACTCGTCACTGGATATTAGTATGTTTTTTTATCCCATGGAGTCACCGGTAGTTTTAAAGCAGTTGAAGAGACAAGTTGGTATTTTGCAGGCTTCATTGAATGCTGGGGCAGAAAAAGGTAAGCCAAGAGATCCACTCAGAGAGACCGCATTGCGTGATATTGAACAATTGCGTGATGATTTGACTCAGGGCACTGAAAAATTTTTTCAATTTGGTTTGTACACCACTCTTTACGCCAAGTCAGAGGATGAGTTGGACAAGTTGACCGAAGACATCGAAGCGGTTTTTGGCTCACGAATGGTTTATACCAAACGGGTTTTCTATCAATCTGAGCAAGGGTTCAATTCAACCTTGCCCATAGGCAATGACGAGCTTATGATTACTTCCAACATGAATTCTTCGCCAATCGCATCGTCATTTCCTTTTATATCTTCTGATTTGACTTCAGAAGAAGGCATCTTATATGGAATAAATAGGCACAATAATAGTTTGATTATTTTTGATCGTTTCAGTCTTCAAAATGCCAACTGCACAGTTTTTGCGACTTCTGGTGCCGGTAAAAGTTATACGATCAAACTTGAAGTTCTGCGTTCAATGATGATGGGCACAGATGTGATCATTATTGACCCTGAGCGAGAATACAAACTGTTGTCAGACGCTGTTGGTGGAACATATGTCAACATTTCTCTCAATTCTGAGAGCAAGATTAATCCTTTTGATTTGCCCCGAGGCGTCGGTGAAGATTCATCTGTCGAGGACATTATCCGTAGTGCAGTGATCAGTATCAAGGGTTTATTAAAGCTGATGCTTGGTAAGCTGACATTTCAGGAAGATACAATTCTAGATCAAGCTTTGATTCAGACATATGCCAAAAAAGATATTACTCCAGATAGTGATCTGGACAAGATTGAACCGCCTTTAATGCAGGATTTGTATGAGGTTTTGGATGGTATGGACGGTGGGGCTGATTTGGCCCTGCGCTTGCGCAAATATACCACCGGAACATTTTCTGGTCTGTTCAATTCTCCAACCAATGTTGATATGGCCAATCAGTTAGTCACATTTTCTGTTCGCGATCTTGAGGATGAGCTTCGTCCAATGGCTTTGTACAACATTATCAACTATGTTTGGAACGTTGTTCGCTCAGAGCTAAAAAAACGTATTCTGGTGGTTGATGAGGCTTGGTGGCTGATGATGTATGATGACTCAGCTCGTTTTTTGCATGGATTGGTCAAGCGTGGACGAAAATATTATCTTGGGATTACCACTATTACTCAGGATGTCAATGACTTTTTGACTTCAAAGTATGGCCCGGGTATTGTCAACAACTCAGCGTTAAAGATTTTACTCAAACAATCATCATCCGCTATCGATGTTATCGTCAAAACATTTGCTTTGACCGAAGGGGAAAAAATGCTGCTACTTGAGAGTAATGTTGGTGAAGGTATTTTCTTTGCCGGATCCAAACACGCCGCTATCAAGGTGGTTGCCTCTGGGCTCGAGGATTCTGTGATCACTTCCAATCCAGCCCAGTTGTTGGAAATGGAGAAAAAACGGAAAAAAGCCCAAGAAGACGCTGAACAAGCACAAGTATAATCAAAAATTCCAACTCTCTTACCAGCCTAATTCCTAATTCTATTATTAATATGTTTTGGACAAGAAAAAAAATTATTACAACAATTGTTATTCTGGCTGTACTTATTACCGGTATTACGATTTTTTATCTCTGGAAGAATAAAACTCCTGATGGTTCTATTGATCAAGGCCCCGGCTCGGTTTCTCAAAAAAGAGTTTTGCAATATCAGGCTCCAGAGTTAACGTTGGCTGAAAAAAATGAACGCGAAATATCAAATATTTCTCGGTCATTCGCCGAAAGATTTGGTACCGCTTCCAGTCAGCTGCAAGAAAACATTCTAGCCGAGATTAGCAGTTCAATGACCGATAGTTTTTATCGTTGGGCCACGAATAAATATCAAGCCAGTCTTCAATCAGAATTGGGTGATAGCTATTCCTATTCCAGCATTACCACCAAGGCTCTTGCTATCGAAGTAGTTGATCTGCAAGCTGATACTGCAAAAGTTATTATTGAAACTCAGAGAGAAAAAATCACAGCAGGAAAAGAAACGGTCAATTACAAACAAAAGATCAAATTAGATCTGGTTAAAGTCGATAGTTTGTGGAAGGTTGACGGTGCTTATTGGCAATAGAATTTAGATGTTGGCTAACTGGAAAAATTTAATCATAGACCTATTTTTCCCCAAGGAGTGTCTTGTTTGTGGACGAGGTGATGAGCATTTTTGTTTGACCTGTCAAAAAAAAATAGTCTATTTGAAAGACAATGTTTGCTTGATTTGCAATCGTCAGCCGTCAACTATTGGTATTTGTTCCAATTGCCAGCCTGGGATATCACTTGATCAAATAATTGTTTCAGTTCGCTACAAGGGAACGGTAATTGAAAAAATTATTCATGAATATAAGTTTAATTTTATCGAAGAATTAGCTGAATTTTTGGCTAATTTATTGCTTGAAAAAATCAGCCATCAGAATGTCCATTTGGATCACACAACCATAGTTTGTCCCATCCCGCTTCATCCCAAGCGTTTTGCTGAGCGCGGATTCAATCAGAGCGCGGTCTTGGCTCAATTTATTGCCAAGGGATTTGGTTGCCAGTATCAAGACAAAACTATTGTGCGATCAAAATACACTGATCAACAAGCCAAGCTCAATCGATCGGAGCGAATCGACAACTTGCATCAAGCCTTCACAATCAACAATCATGAATTAAAAAATAAAACAATTGTTTTGGTTGACGACGTGATTACTTCTGGTACGACCATGAACGAGGCTGCCAAATGTTTGAAACAGGCTGGGGCGGCCACAGTTATCGCCATGGCCGTCGCTCACAATTAACATAGGTTATACTATATGCGAATTATATTTTCTGGTGGCGGGACAATGGGATCCGTCTCTCCTCTCTTAGCAATTTATGAGAAAATCAAGAACAAGCACCATGTTGAAGCTCTTTGGATTGGTACCGCCAACGGACCAGAATTTGAAATCGTCAACAGCTATCACATAAAATTTTCCGCTATTCCCAGCGGCAAGTTCCGCCGTTACTTTGATTGGCGGAATATTACTGATATTTTTCTGATTCTACTGGGCTTGATCAAGTCGATGTGGATTATTTTTCGGTTCAAGCCGGATATCATCCTGACTGCCGGTAGTTTTGTTAGTGTGCCGGTCGCTTTTGCGGCTAAAATATTCAAAAAACGACTGATTGTTCACCAACAAGATTTCCAGATTGGCCTAGCCAACAAACTGATGCAGCCACTGGCTGACAAGATTACTGTGGCCGTCCCTGAACTGCGAGACAAATATTCCAAGCAAGAAAAACTGGTTGTCACCGGGAATCCGACTAGGGGATTTTTGTTTGGTGGCCTGGCAGAGCGAGCCAAGCACCGGTTCAAATTGGAAGATAATCTCCCTGTACTTTTGGTTATGGGTGGCGGTATTGGATCAGAAATTATCAACCAGACGTTTATTGAGAATTCCGAAGAAATTACCAAGTTTTGCCAAGTCATTCATGCTCTGGGTCGAGGTGAACAGTCAAAATGGATGCATCATCCCAGTATTGTTTCCAATTCTAGGTATCACGCAGTTGAGTTTCTCGGAGTAGAATTGGCTGATGTTTATGCGGCGGCTACGGTTTTCTTTGGTCGAGCCGGCTTTGGAACGTTGACCGAATTATCATCACTGGGCAAGCCATCTGTTATTATGCCGATCCCCAGTAATCAACAAGAAAAAAACGCTGAATTTTTTCATCACAAAAAGGCGATTGTTTATGTCCGACAACAAGATTTTTCCGGCGAGTACATTATCAATTTATTACATGATTTATTTGAACGACACAGCAAATTGACTGAGCTTAGTCATAATATCAAGGGTGTTTTACCAGAGAATGCTGCTGATAAATATGAACATTTAATTTGTGAATTATTGGGGAAATATGATACTTGACAAAGGTCTCATTTTACGCTAGAATGTAGTAGTTACTTGTAGTTTTAGAGATAAATTATTGTAAGTTGCTTTATCCAATTAGGGGCTATGCCCTGAACTGGGGTCAAGAGACTAGCTCAGAGCCATTAGCTCTTGCCTTTGTTAAAACTCCGGCCGGCAGTCGGTATGACAGTTCCGACTTCGCTAAGGTGTTTATATTGGCTGTCAATTTCGAATTTATTATTTCGGGTTTAGTATTTTATATCATGGGTCCTTAGCTTCCGCCTTCGTTTACAACTTCGGCGGACAGGCCGTCGGTTTTGACAGTTCCGACTTCGCTAAGGATTTAGATACCGATCTCAAATTGTCACATTAAGGGTCCTTAGCTCAGTCGGTTAGAGCGCCAGCCTTTTAAGCTGGGCGTCCCGGGTTCGAGTCCCGGAGGACCCACCAAAAGATAACGATACGGTCGTTATTTTTTGTTTTAAACAAAAAAATCGAGATGTTATCTCGATTTTGTTAATTTCTAACTACCGGACTCAGTGTTTTGTTGGTCCACGGTGAGTTGCCGTCGAGCCACTCTTCTTGCCCAGTCTTGAGGTTGATTCTGGCGACATTTTTATGGCATTTGGAACAGCTGCCGACTTGCACGCCATCGGCCAATGAGAATTCCAATTTAACATTGCAACACAGTGAATGAATCTGTTGGGTCATAGCCTACCGTCCTTTCGTGGTTGGTTTGGGGCCGTCAATTTGTTACTGTCAAATGTTAATAATCTGGCGCACATGATACTTCTACCTTTGAATTATATCTGTAGTTCAGTGAAATCGTATAAGTATATGCCAATTTTGTCAATAAAAAATCGAGATGTTATCTCGAAACATTATTTGTTTGTCTGTGGAAGTTCCAACGTTAACTGAGTTAAAAATTGATGTAGAAATTTAGTTCGCGGTCTAGCCAATTCCCGAGCAGTCTGCGTATGCAAACGCTTTTCAACCTGTAGTAATCTAGTATAGAACAAATCCAGCGCATACTTGTGGGCATCTGGTTCCCTATATACACAGAATGGATCTTCCGGGGAGTAAAAAGTTTTATTCATACTACCGGCAGACGCAAATGTCCTCATGATGGCAACGGCGCCGACCGCTTCTAGCAAGTCAGCATCTTGGAGAATCTTTGCCTCCAGAGTAGTCGGCACAATTCCTTTGGAAAACGAACAGACTTGGATAGCATACATAACCGCTACAATTTTGTCTCTTGGGAAGTCGTCAATTCCTTGAAGAAATTTTGCTACCTCAGCAGCACTGTGAGTGGCAGATAGTTTTGATTTTAGAGAATCTTTGGGATATACAATCAAGTCATGACCGATGGAAGCAGGAATGACAATGTCAAGATCAGCCCCCTCTTTTCCCGCCAAATATCGAGCCAGCTTATGAACTCTGTTGGCATGTTCAAGATCGTGAGATGGATCATTATCTTGCATCATTTTTTCAGCAAATTCGAAGCAAAATAAGCTGATCATCGATGGCGTCATTATACCTCCTCTGGCGTTGATTTTAGAGTTTTTCTCCTAGCATGTAGAATATGTTAGATTAAACCAAAAATAGACTTTTGTCAAGCCTACTTCAATGAAAATTTCTCAACCCATTCGATTTTCTCTCCCCAGTTGTTGTAAACGCTTTTGTATGGCGACCGGTCAAACAGTTTTTCGGTAATTTTGAATAATTTTTTTTGTGGATTTAAGTCAGCTGAGCTGATTATTTTATCTAGAATGTTTAAGAATTCTTGATTGGAAATTGGCAGTTTCTTGAGCGGATAATGATCCAGTTCCCACTGTAGATATTTGGAAAACGGTTTTACTCTTCTTCCATGCAGGGCAAAAATAATATTTAGAAAATAAAGTAGCGAATTTGAGGCTTCCAGTTTGGCGCAAAGTGAATTTTTCGCTCGCAGGCATTTTAACGACCGATAAACATAATTGATATAAGCATCCAGATTACCTCTGATAAAATTTTCAACTTTATCTTCAGGGATTTTACCTTTTTCATTGATAATTTTCTGAATTGTCTTGGTTTTGTCAATTTCCACTTTGATATGAGCCATGTTGTAGCGCGCCCACTCTTCTGTCCCGCCCCATGCTGCATGCTCCCGCAGACCTTTGTCGGTGTAAAGCATTATATCAATCCGGTCGTCTTTGAGCGGCATTATTTTTTTTCGATACTCAGCCAGTTTATTATTTTTTACAATAATATAAATGTCATAATCAGAGTGCTTGTTGTCCAAACCTTTGACCCTAGAACCACCAAGGAAAAAACCAATAATATTGGGATCGTTTTGAGCCAGGCTCTTGAGTTCATTATAAATTAATTTTGCACTTTTGATCGTCATAGAGTATATTATAAATATAAATTTTATTTGAATCTAATATGGATATTGAGCATTTACCGGCCTTCAAATTTCAGAAGAAAGCCAAGTTATCAAAAAAGATGAACAAGTTATTACAGAATTTTTGCATGAATTTTAAAATGTTGATATTGAAGCAACTCAATTATCAGCTAGGGAAAAAATACAATTGATAGAGCTAATAAAGGGATTTGCTCAGTGGATAAGATTAAAATTGGGTTTATCTGTGGCCAGTAGGATTACAGCCTTAGACAAAATAAAACTCATGAAAAGGGAAGACTTCGATCAATATAAAAAATCTTCTGATGATATTTATAATTTGTCTGATGGCTTCATCTCTACAGATTCTCAGGAAATAGTCATCCCGTTTAAGAGTTTTAAATCTGATGTTAGTGTTTTGGTTCATGAATTGACCCATTTGTTGGCTAACACTACAATCCTGGTTCGTATAGATCTGGATACAAGTGGTGCCGAAGTTAATCAGAAAACAACTGGATTTGAACGTATAAAGTCAAATACTTTTTCTGGGTTAAATGAAGCTTTGACTCAGATGATCACTCTGGATTATTTATTGTGGGAGCAAGGTATCAATAGTAAAAATATCGGGGATATTAAATTTGCCTACTTGCCGTTGTGTTTGTTTTTTGAGCAAATAATAAAGGCTATAGCCAAGAAAAAGAACATGGGACCTATCGGAGATAAGGAGTTAAGATTTGATTTGTACAAAGCCTATTTTTATGGCGATTTTAAGGCCCTTGAAGTATTTCGAGAAATTATGTCTCCGCAGACATTCAAAAAGCTGGCCAAGTTGGATTCGAAGAATGTGAATCATGTTGAGTTGATGCTATTGCTAGAAGAGTGTGGCTTGGATAGCAGTGAATATGAGACTAAATATGAATCTATAAAAGAGGGTGGACAAACAAGTTTCTTCGAATATAACCTTAGTCTTTAGGTATTAGTTTTCTTTTTGAAATATATAAACTATATATCAAATAATACCCGCCAAACCCAATAATCATATCCCAGGTTTTGTCAGTCATGGTTTCGACTTTGAACAAGACATTTCCCATCACTCGCTCAAAGATTTCCCACAGGATTAAAATCAAGAAAACCATCGGGTGCGCTTTCCATGGCGAGACCTTTTTTAATTTCCAGATTACTATCAGGCCTATTACTATACCGGTAATCAGATGAACCCAACTCCAGCGATCAATCAAAAGACCATCAATTCTTATATAAGGTTTATTGAGCCAATTATCAATGGTGCTTGTAAGTTGGAGTAGTAATTCTATCATAAATAATTTAGGTTAAATCTAATCAAATTATACCTCAAAAATGGTCAACAGCCAAATTTTTTTTATTCGCAAGTTGTGGTATAATTAATTCAGAAAACCAAGTATATTGCTTGCTATTTTTGCATTATGAAAATACAAAATGTCCATTGGTACAACTATCAAGCCTCAGAGTGTATCAAGTTGCTTGAAAGTAGTGAAATTGGTATTCCAGAAAAAGAAGCTCTTAGACGGCTTAAAACTTTTGGGTTCAATCGTTTGCCTCAAAAGAGAAGAGCTTCAACCTGGTTGGTGTTTTTTCGTCAATTCAAAAGTATTTTGGTTTATATTTTACTTGGAGCAGCCGTAATATCGTTGGTTTTGAATGAATATGTTGATTTCGCCATTATTATGGCGGCTATTTTAATTAATGTTATCGTTGGATTTCTTCAAGAAAATAAGGCAGAAAATCAGCTTGAGCATTTACGAGAATTTATCAGTTTTAACGCCAAGGTAATTCGAGATGGTGTTTTACACATAGTCAAGGCGGAAGAACTGGTTCCCGGTGACATTGTTGAACTCGAACCGGGTGACCAGGTCCCGGCTGATATTCGATTGCTTGAGGTCAACAATCTTTCAAGTGCCGAAGCGGTGCTGACGGGAGAGTCTGAACCGGTCATGAAACATACTCGTACCATATCGACTGATAAAACAAAAAAAATATTGGTATCAGAACGCAAAAACATGGTTTTGAAGGGAACCTTGATCACTGACGGTCGAGGTCGTGGTATCGTAGTGGCAACCGGTCGGATGACTGAACTGGGAAAAATCGCTGAGATGTTGGAGCAAACTGAAGATGAAGTTACTCCTCTTCAGCAACGCCTCAAAGCCTTTAGTCGGGTCTTGGGTTTTTCTATTATTGGAGCCGCTTTTCTGATCGTTGCCGTGGGTTTGCTTCGAGGTTTTTCATTTTGGGATATTTTCCTCGTAGCAATGGCAGCCGCTGTTTCAGCTGTTCCTGAGGGTTTATTGGTTGCCGTGACAGTAGTATTAGCTATTGGCATGCAGCGGATATTAAAAAAACAGGCATTGGTCCGAAAATTAGTTGCCGCTGAAACTTTGGGTAGTACTTCTGTTATTTGCGTTGACAAGACCGGCACTATCACTCAGGGGCAAATGCAAGCCAAGGAAATTGTTTTTTGGCATAGTCGAGTATTGATTGATGAGGATGATTACCATGATTTTTCTGATTTTATCAACACATCATTGCTAGTAAATAATGCTACGATTGATCATTTTGACGGACATGAATTGATCGGCTCACCAACAGAAAAAGCTTTACTCAGCGGGAGTCTTAAACTTGGATTTGATCCGGGAAAAGTCGATTTAGCCAAGCGGTTATTTGAAATCCCATTCAATTCTCGAGACAAACGAATGCTGACATTGAGTCAGCATAATGATCAGTACACTTGGGCCATGAAAGGAGCACCAGAGGTTGTGTTGTCGGAATGTAACTCATACTTTACCGGTAAAAAGAAACAAGAGCTGACTCCAAGTATACGTTTGATGTGGCAAAAATTATTTGATTCATACTCCGAACGTGGTTATCGGATTTTGGCTGTAGCCAAAAAAGACATTTTATCTTCAGACAAAGATGGTTATATGGGAGATGATTATTTGTTCCTCGGTTTCTGGGTTATTCACGATCCACTGCGTTCGGGCATTGCTGACACAATCAATCTGGTCAAGCAGGCGGGCATTCGTACTATTATGATTACCGGCGATCATCGGCTGACAGCCACAGAAATCGCTCGACAGATAGGTCTGCCGGTCACCAAAGACTCCATAATGGATGGCTATGAGTTGCTAACACTATCACTAGAACAGCTTCGAGCCAGGGTCAAGCATGTATCAGTCTTTGCTCGGGTTTCACCCGCAGACAAATTAAAGATTGTTGAAGCGCTGCAATTCAACAATGAAGTGGTTGCGATGACCGGTGACGGAGTTAATGACGCTCCAGCGCTGAAGGCCGCTGATATTGGTATTGCTGTCGGTACCGGCACTGACGTAACTAAGCAAAGCGCTGATATGATATTGCTTGATAATAATTTTCAGACCATTGTCATGGCGATTGAACAGGGGCGGATTATTTTTAGCAATATAAAAAAGGTTATTGTGTATTTATTGGCCGATAGTTTTAGTGAAATGATATTGGTTATTGGCAGCCTGTTTCTTGGTTTGCCTCTCCCTATCACCGCTGCTCAAATTTTGTGGATCAATTTAATTACAGATGGTTTCCCGGCGGCTGCTTTGACCGTTGAATCTGGCGAAAAAAATATTATGGAGCAGATTCCAGTCAAGCGTGAGGGTAAATTGCTGGATCGTGAAATGAAAACTTTGATTTTTGTTATCGGTATATTCTCTGACTTGGTACTGTTTTCTGTCTATTACTGGTTCCTACATCAGGGGGTGGAGATGGAGTATCTTCGAACTATTATGTTTGCCGGCTTGGGACTCAATTCATTGATGTACGTGTTTAGCTGCAAAAGCTTGATTCAACCATTATGGAAAATAAATATTTTTGACAATATATATTTGATCTGGGCCGTAATCGGCGGTATTATTCTTCAACTTGTTCCGATATATGTGCCCATTTTGCAGCAGTCACTTGGTTTGCGTGCTCTCGGTTTGCGGGAGTGGGCTATCGTAGTCGGGCTTGGAGTGATGCAAGTCGCATTGATTGAGATTACCAAAATTATATTTTATTCAAAGCATCATAAAAATTATGAAAGTATTGCTCAAGAAAATCAATTGGCAGGATGATGAAAAAATCGTGTTGATTTCCAAGCACTCAGGGTATGTGGTTTTGCCTCATGTCACCATCAGTGTTTTGATTATTTTGTTGGATTTTTTCCTGATGTTTTATTTTATTACTTTTGGTCTTGGTGGTTTGATTATTTTTTTGGTAGTGTTGGGTATATCTATTGGGTATTTATTCAAAATAATGCATCTTTGGCAGTCAAATTTGATTTGTCTGACCAATCAGCGATTGATTGACGTTCAGCAGTCAAAGATTGGAAAACCAATTATAAAATTTGTTGCTTTGTCAAAAATTAAAAATATTTCCGTAGATTATAAATCATGGAAACAAAAGATATTTAAATATGGGCAGTTGAAATTGGTGATTGAAAAATTATCAAAACCCTATGTCATATATAATCACAAGCAGCCAGAAAAAATATTAGAAGCAATCAACGCTCAAATATACAAGAGCAATAATCCCACCGAAGACCTTTCTGACGGAGAGGTTGACGAAGCTGTGGTTGTTGAGACCTCCCAAATCCAGACTGACCACAATGTCTTAGAGTTTTATTCTGATGAGACCGCTTTGGACCCACCAGAAGAAAAAGAAGACACTTTGGCGTTTACCAGCAAGCCTCTTGATCCGGTTGAGAACCTGTTGGATCAAATAAATTCTTTACCGGTTGAGGACCAACATTTTATCATTGAAACGCTCAAGGCTCAGCTCGGCAATGATGACGAAACGCAGGGCAATTAAACCCAAAATAACAAAGTATGCTATAATAGCTTAATAGAGTATGAGTTTACAATCTCGTTCTACTAAATCAATCAAGAATTTGTCTAAAATAACAATCGTTGTGATTTTTGTTTTTGTGTTTTTTCTGGTTTTTTTTAGTATAAAGGAGTATGTTAACAAAAAGAAACTTGATGCCGAAATCACTAATTTGAATCAAGAAATAGAAACTCTAAGTAGTCAAAAACAAGAATTTTTACAAACAATTGACCATTATAACAGTGACTTTTTTGTTGAAAAAGAGGCTCGAACAAAATTAAATTTGAAAAAGCCTGGCGAAAATATTGTTGTTGTAAAACTGGATGATATCAACAGTGTCAATTCAGATGATTCGAGTAAAGTTGGTGATCCTGGTTCCAACTCATCACAAAACAATTTAGTTCTTTGGTGGAATTATTTTTTTAACTAATAATCAAATCATATGAAATATAAAAACAGTTTTCACTTCTTTCTTGCTCACATTTGGCATCATCAGAAAACGTTTTGGCCCAAAATGTACAATCAATTAAAACAATCAAGAAATAAAAAAAAATACAGCGTGATGGCTTTACTTTTTGTCGTCGCTTTAGCGTTTATCTTCTCCGCCCTAGGTTTGTTGGCTTATCGTCAACCAACTGATTCCAAGGTTGTTACCGCTGTGATTAAAATATTCCCTTACCCGGCCGCAGCGGTCAACGGCCACAATATCACTTTGCACGATTGGCAGTACGAGTATTTTGCTTGGAAAAAAGCCAGTGAACTACGAGGCTCTCAGGTCCCAGACAGCCAAATCAAAAGTGATGTTCTGAATAAACTTATTTACGATGTCGTACTGCTTGATTTTGCCAAGGATAATGATGTCAAGGTTTCTGCAGACGAGCTGAATTACGAATTAGTCAATCTGGCCAAACAAGATTTCGGCAGTGTTGAAAATTTTGAACAAGAAATCAACAAGACATTTGGCTGGAGTCTTGAAGAGTTCAAATCACGAATTCTTTACAACTCATTGGCCAATCAAAAATTAGGCGAAATTTACAGTAAGGATCAAAATAATTTAGACCAAGCCAAGGTAAAAGCTGAAGATATTCTCACTCAGCTAAAATCGGGTGCGGACTTTGCAACCCTGGCTAAACAGAATAGTGATGATCCAGGCTCAGCCGAATCCGGTGGTAATTTGGGCTGGTTTGGTCGTGGCATTATGGTCAAAGAATTTGAAGATGCAGCTTTTGCCTTGGAGCCTGGGCAGTTAAGCGATATCATTCAGACCGATTATGGCTATCATATTCTCTACCTTGAAGATAAGACTGAAGCAACTGACGAGACCGATGAAGAGGTAAATGTTAGTCATATTCTTATTTCTCCAGAAACCTTCCAATCTGTCCTGGACAAGGCGGTTGAGGAAGCCAAGGTGATTAAATTTATCAAGATATAAAAAAAACAGCTGCGGGTGACCTGAATTAGTCTCAAATGATATTCATATTACATGGCCGCGTCTGACCACCGTTGTTCTGACCTCTAGTGCTACATGTATTCTCGCAACAAGAATAGACCATAGCTTCAACCTGGTGCGGTTAAAGACTGGAGCCACCTATCGGATTTGAACCGATGACCTTTCCCTTACGAAGGGACTGCTCTACCAACTGAGCTAAGGTGGCACGAACTAATCTATTATATTTTGAACCAAAAAAAATTGCAACATTATTATGTCAAAATCATTACAAGTATTTTTAGGGGGACTATTCCTTATTTCTGTTCTAGTCCCAATTTCGTCAAGTAATGCCGGTGATGTCTTGTTGGATATGGTTGATTTGCATATTGATACTCCAACCTTGGTCAAGGGATATACGGTTGCCTCCGATGACAGTAATTTTTTGGTTGGTATTCGCCCTGAAGTACTGGCTGAGGAGACTAGAGTAATCATTAAGCATTTTGACGCCAACACCTATTCTTTTCCGGCTGAATTGGTCCCAGTTAGTGATGTTTATGAGTTTGATATATTCAACAAAGAGGCTTTTCAAAATAAACTGCCTCTGATGCTCAAATTTAATTTTTCTGAAGCGCCAACTTTATTTCGTCAAGTATATTTTTACAATGGAGTTATAGACGAATGGGTGTTGTTACCAACCGCATATCAAGATGCGATGTCAGTCAAAGGTATTATTCATTTGCCATATGCCAAAATGGTTGTTTTGGAGGACCAGAAAATGAGCCAGGGTGCTGCCAGTTGGTATGCTTATAAGCATTGTAACTGTGCTGCATCACCCGACTATCCCAAGGGGACAAAGTTATTAGTAACCAATTTAGATAATAATAAATCAGTTGAGGTTGTGGTAAATGATTACGGACCAGATCGAGCTATTCATCCTGATAGAGTCATTGATCTCGACAAGGTCGCCTTTTCTGCTATTGGTGAAATCTGGCAGGGGATCTTATCAAATGTTACTGTCGTGCCAATAAAACAATAATATATGATAAAACTTCGGCAATTAACTAAGTTGTACAAACCAAATACTTATGCCTTGCATAGCGTGAATTTGCATATCAAAGATAAGGAGTTTGTTTCAATTATTGGTCAAAGTGGTACCGGAAAGACTACTTTGATCAGGATGCTTACCGCTGAGGAAAAGCCCACTAATGGCGAGTTGATTGTTGGTGGTTGGGATATTTCTCGTATTCATCGACGAGATATACCGATTTTGCGTCGCCAGATTGGTGTCATCTATCAAGATTTCAAGTTGTTGCCACAAAAAACTATTTTTGAAAATATTGCCTTTGCATTGCAGGTTTGTGGTACTTCTCGATCAAAAATTATGAAGGTTGTGCCCCAAGTTTTGAGAATTGTCGGGTTAGAATCCAAGATTAGTCGTTACCCATGGCAATTGTCAGGTGGTGAACAGCAACGAGTCGGAATTGCACGGTCTTTGATTCACCATCCAAAGATTTTACTGGCTGATGAACCCACCGGCAACCTGGATTCCATCAATACTCGAGAAATTATTGCATTACTCAAGAAAATTAACGAACTGGGAACCACCGTTATGCTTGTAACTCACGACAAAGAGGTGGTCAACTTGCTCAAAAAACGAGTTATTACTCTTGATCATGGAAAAGTGGTTAGTGATCAAAAGGTTGGAAAGTACATGCTGTAAATTAGAGCTTATCTAATATTGACCAATATCTATTATGCTTACATTTTTGCGTGTTCTAAAATTTGCCTTGCAGGATTTTTGGCGCAATTTTTGGTTAACACTGGTGACGGTATCAGTTTTAGTTTTAGCATTATTCTCGGTCAATATATTGATTACATTAAAAGCAGTGTCCGACAATATTATTGACAGTGTCCATGACAAGGTTGATATCAATATCATGCTTGTGAGTGAAGCCACCGAAGTTGACGTCAATAATTTTAAAACTTTTGTTTCTAATACGTCCGAGGTTGATACTGTCAGTTTTCTGTCAAAAGAAATGGTGCTTGAGCAATTCAAACAAAAAAATATTGGCAACCCTGATATCCAATCCGCAATTTCTGAATTAGAAGACAATCCTTTTAATGACACATTAGTGGTCAAAGCTGGTGATCCGTCAGACTATGATTTGATTCTGCAAAAAATCCAAGCATCGGAGTACTCATCATTGGTTGATAATAATGATTTTTCTGACCCGCAAAAGATTATTTCATTTGTTCAAAGCGTTTCGGATAAAGTTGAAAAATTTGGTATCTTTATTGCTGTTTTATTCAGTTTGATTGCTTTCCTGATTGTTTTTAATACTATTCGAGTGACAATTTATACTCACAAAGAGGAGATCGGTGTCATGCGCTTGGTCGGGGCAACAAACTGGTTTATTCGAATGCCATTTATTCTAGAGAGTGTTTTGTATGCTTTTGTCGCTTTGTTGATCAACATCGGTTTGATCTATCTATTTATCAACATTTTAACACCTTATTTGGGGACATTTTTAGCTAATTATGATTTTGATTTAACCGCCTATTTTAGTGATCGCTTCCTGCTTATTTTCGGTCTGGAATTCGTTCTGGCCGTGGTTCTAACCATTCTTAGTAGTGCTTTTGCCATCCGCCGTTACCTCAAGGTTTAGGGCTTTACAAATCTTTATTTTATGCTAAAATAGTGTTAGTTTTTCGATTATGAATGATTCAAAACGAACTCTCGCAAGTTATAATAAGACGGCTAAAGAATACGTGGCTAATTTTGGGCAGTATAAATGGGATAAAAGTCTTCATAATTTATTTATCCAAAATATTGCTAAAGGAGTAAGTATTCTAGATGTCGGTTGTGGTGGGGGGCAAGACAGTGAATTCTTCAGACGAAAAGGTTTTTTACAACTGGGAATTGATCCTTCACACCAAATGATTAAAATCGCTCAAAAACGATTTCCTAAATGTCAGTTCAAAGTACAAAATATTTTTTCTGTAAAGAAAAGTAATTTTGGCGGAATTTGGTGTCATCGTGTTTTTCATCATATAAGTCTAAAAGAACAAAGTCGTTTTCTACAGCGTATATATAGTTTGCTTAAGGACAGAGGTGTCTTGTTTATATCGGTTCGTCATAATAGAAATGATGAAGAGTCAATGATAGATATGCATGAAACTGGAGATTTAATTTTACAAAAAAATATTACCAAAAAAACATTTAGTGAATTAATTAAAAAAATTGGATTTAAAATTATTAGCAAGGGTGAAATTAGTGGGAAGTGGAATTATTACATACTAGAGAAATAACTATATTATTTTGGAGAGGTGCCGGAGTGGTCGATCGGGGCACCCTGCTAAGGTGTTGTGCCTTTATTGGTACCGAGGGTTCGAATCCCTCCCTCTCCGCCATTTAGTATAAATAGGATCCTTTATTGGGATCCGAACGGGAAGGGTTCGGGAAACGGTAGTTTCCCGCAGAGGAAGGCTGGGAAACCATGGGTTTCCCAAAGGAGCGCAGTGACGCTAGAAATTCCTCCCTCTCTGCCATTATTAGCTCTCACTGCGTTCAAGTTTCGAATGCCGCAGCTTGATTGTTCTTACTTCTTATTACTATCCACCAATTTCTAGATTAAGGAGAGGTGACAGAGTGGTCTCCGCCAAAGGACGGACTAGTCCTTCGGCTAGGAATGTGCTAGTCTTGAAAACTAGAGTCCCTTAACGGGGACCGTGGGTTCTGTGCCAAGGGCGCACTCGTCCTTTGGCGAGGAATCCCATCCTTATTTTGTAACTTATGTTTTTTATCTACGTTATAAAAAGTATAAGATATGGAACAAGATATATAGGAAGCACAAAAGATATTGGTGTCAGGATAATCGAACATAATAATGGTAGATGCCGATATACCAAGGGACGAAAGCCGTGGATATTGGTTTACTCAGAAAAATATAAAACTAGAAATGAGGCGATGAAACGAGAAAGATTTTTAAAAAGTGGACAAGGTAGAAAATATTTAGACAAAGTTATAATAGATTAAGGAGAGGTGACAGAGCGGTCGAATGTGCTAGTCTTGAAAACTAGAGTCCCTTAACGGGGACCGTGGGTTCGAATCCCACCCTCTCCGCCATGAATGTATTCATGGCAAGCCAAATAAAACAATCGTTACAAAAATTAAAAAATAAAAATATGAAAAAATGGTTTGAGTCAATTATTTTTACTCAAGCTCCTGATGATATCGGTGATGTTTTGTTTGAATGGTCTGCCCCAGAATTTGAAAAACACGACAGGAGTAAGCTTTGGTATATCTTGGCTGGAGTTGTCATGGCGGCGATTTTGATCTACGCGATTGTCACTTTGAATTTTTTATTCATTGTGATTACATTATTGGTTGCTCTGATCATGATTATGCAACATTACCTTGACCCAAAAGACATTGAAGTAAAAATTTCTACCGGTGGTGTTCTCGTGGGACAAAAGTTCTACCATTTCCACGATTTCAAAGTTTTCTGGTTGGCGTATTTTCCACCTGAGGTAAAAAATTTGTATCTTGAGTTCAATGGAATTCGAAGGGATAAACTTAGTCTGCCATTAGGAGAATTAAATCCTTTAGAGGTTCGAAGCGCCTTGGAGCAATTTGTGGAAGAAGATTTGGCTCGTGAAAATGAACCCATTGAAGATTATCTTTCACGCAGGATTAAATTATAAATTACATGGACGACTAGCCAGTTTTCTGTTTTTCTAATTTATATTATGTGCTCGTAGCTCAGTTGGATAGAGCGTTGGCTTGCGGAGCCAAAGGTCGCAGGTTCGAGTCCTGCCGGGCACACCACTTAAATTGTTTCGCAGGACGAAGAAGCCTATCATGCCTGTCCGCCGAAGCCTTGACGAAGGTGGGCCGGGCACACCATTTCACATCAATGCAAGTTTATAAACTTGTTTTTTTGTTTAGTTGTGATAAATTATTAGCGAAACCCAGGAAAAAAGGAGACCAAATGATCTATAAAGAGTCAGACGTGAACAAGTTGGCTATTCCAGTTGTAGTTGATGACCGAAAGCTTTACACTCTATTTGCTCTTCCTGAGCGAGAAGCCAGTGGCAAGTCTGGACGCAAACTTTTGGTTCCTTTTGATAAAAGATTCCCCTTGGTTGAAGGCTTTGAATTCAACTATATGTATCTGGTAGAAATTAAAGAATTTGGCAGCGAGCCTGGACACCATTATCACCATCAGAAGCATGAGTTAATGATGGTCGTTTCCGGATCAGCCAGATTTCTTTTTAAAGATATTGAAGCTGATGAGATTCGGAGCGCTACTCTTGATGGCAGAAAAAATAGAATTATTCACGTCAAACCCAGAATTGCTCACGCAGTCGTGCCCTTGATTATACCAACCATAATTTTGGTTATGGCTAGTAGTCCTAATACTGAGGATGATGAATTCTCTCATACTATAAGCTAATATACCCTTTAATAAATAGGGGTATTTTTTTATCATAAAACCCTGACCAGTTGATCAGGGTTTGAGCTTACGCTTGTTCGCGCGCTCGTTCGATCGCTCGTTGAGCGTCACGCCAGCGAAAGATCCGCGGCGCGAGTGGCATGATGAATTTCTTGAGTTCTGGCTCGCCTTTGTCTTGATCCATGACCATGCTGAGAGCCTTCTCAATCAACCCCTCTTTGAGTTTGGGAAGGCGAAGCGTCCAGCTCGGAACTCAGTTGCTGCTTCGAGCAAGGTCTTGAATTCAGATGCCAACTGGGTTCGCTCGGGCTCAGGGAAGATAGGGGAAGTAGCCATGTTCGGTTCTCCAGGCATGAAGGGTTTCGTTCAACGGCTGACAGTAGTCGCGAATATCCCGGCGAAAACTGCAGAACTTGTCCAGGTCCGTAGCCAGAAAGCAGAGAGCCAACTCCAGCTTACCTTCGCCCAAACACGTTCGTGCATTATGGACAGCCGAGTAGGCGTCCAGCTCTTCACCGGCCAGCAGTTCTGTCATCTCTCGGAGCAGACGCTTGCGTTCTTTTCCGGTCCAGCACTGATCTTTGTTGCTCATCATGATCTCCTCAGATCTCGCTGACACATTCCACCACGTCTCGGTAGAAGTGCAGGCGTCTCGGTTTTCCGGATTTGAGGTGCAGACACACGGCGCAGCCAGTGTCATTATCACCAGTGACCTGAAAGTACTCTTCGAGGTCAACAGAAAAGAACACATCTCCTTCTTCAAGGTAGCGGATCCAGGTGCGCCTAATCGGGCGGTAGATGTTGCCCAGAATTTCGATCTTCTTGCCATTGACAGTCATGTCTTTCCTCCATTTTTGTTACCTTAAATTATATCATATATTTAAGTATTTGTCAAGTATTTGGCCGGTTTTAGGATAAATGTAGATGTATTATATAAATTATATACATATTGACATATATTGATTATTGACGAAATAATAAAATAATGATATCATAATATGTCTCCATAAAGGAAAGGGAGGAGCATATGTTTGAGATCAGAGTCGAGCCGATTGCTATCAATGATACGGTCTA
Source organism: Candidatus Falkowbacteria bacterium CG10_big_fil_rev_8_21_14_0_10_39_11 (assembly GCA_002773615.1). Classification (GTDB taxonomy): domain Bacteria; phylum Patescibacteriota; class Patescibacteriia; order UBA11705; family UBA11705; genus UBA11705. The sequence goes on along the minus strand of PFAP01000003.1, from coordinate 24,286 downwards.
TATGCAATGGATCAATGGTCAGTTTACCCCTCTGTTCAAGGATGAAGCAAAAAGATTCTGCGAAATTTTGTGTGCCGCAGTCCAAACTTATCAAAAATGGTTCTTTGAATTATTTGGATATGTTCGGAGATGTGATTCAGGGACACAAAATTTCAGTAATCATGGTTCGATGGCAGCAGATCCAGTTCCGAGGTTTTCTGGTTGAGACTGGAGTCTATCAGCAGCTGATTTACTGTCAAAATGATACTCACACTCGGCAGCCGAGAATCAAGACTGTGAGATTCAAGTTTCACTGTCTTCAGTACGATGACATTTATGGACTGGTAGCTAAGGTTGGCGCCACTCGGGTTCCCTTTGATTTTTATCAAAAGGAATTCATGTTTGGTGATAACGAGCAAGCCAAGGCGTTAAGTATGTTTGATATTCGAGTAGAAATCTTGCATACTGGTAATTATGTTTACCTTGGTTGGCAGAATGGTCAACCCTATCCGCTGTTCAGTGATGAGGTTGAAAAAGCGCGTCCTCTCTCTGAACCAGTTTATCAGCTTCAGCAGCAGGCGGCTATTGTTCAGCTTAAGATTGGGGCTCGGGCAATCGAGGTTCATAAGATTTCAGTGGTCGCCATTCATTGGCGTGGACGTACCTTCAGAGGTTTCCTGGCGAAACTCGGCGGGTGCTCCAACTTGGTACATCTTATTTCTTCCGGCGATAAGCTCGAACTGAAGGTGGTGAAGTTTCACTTTCATGAAATGTATTATAACGAGCTCAATGGTCTTGTGGCTAAACTTGGAGCAACTCGCGTTCCTTTTGACTTTCAGCGTATGGAATTTCAGACTGCTGGTCATAATAGAGAACGGAGAGATATCGACTGTGCTCATGATATTTTGGGTTAATTAATACAACAACGATATGACAACTTTAACAAGGTTGTTTTATTTTTTCCCAAAAATTGCTAAAATATGAGCATGAAACTATCAAGCAAAATCGAATTATTGCCTCGTTTGGGCAAAACTACTGCCAAACGCTTGCAATACCTCGGGATTCAAACCATTGAAGACCTAGTTTGGTATTTCCCCTTTCGATATGAAGATTTTAGTCAGATTCGACCAATTAGAGATGTTCAAGATGGCGACATGGTGACCATTCACGGCCAGATTGAAATTATCGCCAGCCGGCGGAGCCGCCGCCAGCGCAAAGTCCTAGTTGAAGCCATCATCAATGACAATTCCGGCCAGATGAAAGTCGTCTGGTTCAACCAGCCATATATTGCGAAAACTTTGAAACAAGGTGAATATGTATATTTTTCCGGCAAAGTCGAAGTCAACAATTATGGCACGCAACTGTTGAATCCGGATTATGAAAAAGAAAAAGCACACCAAGACAATGTTCACACCGCTCGGATTGTGCCAGTTTATTCTTTGACTGCTGGTCTGACTGAAAAACAATTGCGATATTTTATTTCTCTTGCAGTTCCTTTGATCAAAAATATCGAAGAAAATTTACCACCTGAAATTATTTCCACAGCCAAAATAATGTCTTTGTCCGACGCCTTATTAAACATTCATTTCCCCAAAGATTATGAAACTTTAAAGTTGGCCAAACAACGCTTGAGCTTCCAAGAAATGTTCATCGTTCAGTATTTGATTAAAAAAGCCCGGGCTGATTTACAAAACAACAACTCAATTGCCATGAAATTTTTAGAAAAACCCACCAAAGAATTTGTTGACCGTTTGCCATTTAAACTAACGAATGATCAAAAAAAAGCTGCTTGGGAAATAATTCAAGGGATTGGCCAGGAAAAACCCATGAATCGCCTTTTGGAGGGCGATGTCGGGTCTGGTAAGACTATTGTAGTCGCCTTGTCGATGTTAAATGTAGCCAGAAACGGTTATGTGGCCATCATGATGGCACCAACAGAAATATTGGCCGTTCAGCATTACAAAAATTTTGTTAAACTCTATCAAAAAGAAAAATTATCCATTGGCTTGCTCACTCGCAGTCGCAAGGAAATTAACGGTGAAAAAGTGACTGCCAAAAAACTCCAAGAAGCCATTGACAACCAAGAAATGCAAATTATTGTCGGTACTCAGGCTTTGATTCAAGACAAAGTGAAGTTAAAAGATCTCGGTTTGGTTATTATCGACGAGCAGCACCGATTCGGAGTTAAACAAAGAAAAACTTTGATCGATAAAGAACAAAATTTGATTCCTCACTTCCTATCAATGACCGCCACCCCAATTCCTCGCAGTTTGGCTCTAGCATTATATGGTGATTTAGAATTAAGCATTATCAAAGAATTACCGGCCAACCGTAAACCGATTATCAGCCGCCTAGTTGAGGAAATTAACCGCGACAAAGCTTATCAATTTACCCGCGAACAAATCACCGTTGGTCGTCAAGCTTTTGTTATCTGCCCCTTGATCGATCCCTCAGACAAGCTTGGCGTCAAATCTGTGACCGAAGTTTATGAACGATTGTCAAAAGACGTATTCCCAGATTTGAGAGTAAAAATGTTACACGGAAAATTAAAAGCAGATGAAAAAAATCAGATCATGCAAGATTTCTATGACAAAAAGTATGACATTTTGGTTTCCACTTCAGTTATCGAGGTCGGAATCGACGTCCCCAATGCGACCATTATGATGATCGAAGGCGCTGACCGATTTGGCCTGGCCCAATTACATCAATTCCGTGGTCGTGTCGGTCGCGGCGAACATCAGTCATACTGTTTGATTTTCACCGACAATACCAGCCAAAAAACTTTGGAGCGATTGAAATTTTTTGTCTCCACCAAAGACGGCTTTGCTTTGGCTGAGAAAGATTTACAACTCCGCGGAGCGGGCGATGTTTATGGCGTCAAACAGTCAGGTTTGCCAGACCTAAAATTAGCAGACCTGAGTGATATCAACTTGATCAAAAAAGTCCAAGACGCCGCTGGACTATTTATCGAAAAATACAAATTAAAAGACTATTCAGCTTTGGAAAGAATGGTGGAAAAGCAGGAAATTACCCTACATTTTGAATAAACTAACCCCCTTGAAAGCGCGATGTCGACGTTGCGCTTTCAAGGGGGCTTTAATTGACATTAACCTGTCTAAGGGCTGTTTTTTTTCTCTTGACAAAAAACATTAAAAGTGATAAGTCAGTCAGTTCAACAAAACCAGGAGGCGTATAATGGATCTTCTTATGCGTATTGTCAATCATAAGGTCTTTGTTGTTTCTGTTATTATTTGGTTTTGGGTTTATGTATAGTTGGGATACCTTTGGGAGCTGTATATTTCAATACGCATTTTTCATATGTCTCCAACAGGGCAGAAGAACATGAATCTGCATATGATCTAGGAGCTCTTTATTCTGGATACTACAAACCAAAGATTACTCTAAGCTCGGGTGATATTCTTGATACTATAAAAACTGGAAGAAGTACAGTGATCATGAATTTGCACCGTGATAAGAGATACCTTACGTTGTATATAAAATTGAATAGTGGAGATATAACAACATTTGGTAATGTCTGGCTAGCCAAAGTAGTGATCAAAGAAAAAAATGGACGGGTGACAATTATTGAGCTTCGTGATGATCCAGCCTGTGAAACCAGAAAAGACATGTGCAAGCGGTATGTTGATATCGCAGATGAGGCATATGAGTATTATGAAGATAAAATTTTGATGCCAGCACTCAAAGATCAGGCAGATCATTTGGAACAACTATAATCAAGCAGCATAAAATGCTGGCGTGACCTGAAGTGATATATCTTTATGCGTAGGCGGAGATTATATCTGCTTCGGGTTTTTTTATACCTTTATTAATTTTCAATTCAGATACTGCCTCCATTAACATATTACCAATTTTTATTCTTGACTATTAACTTGGAACTGCATATAATTATATCTGTGGGCTAGTATTCCAGACAGCCCCATTCCTGACCGCCAAACGGAGGACATGATGACGGTCGGTTCTCAAGGCGTGGATTTTATCCACCGGGAGTTTCGTGGGCATAATTTCGGCAAAAGGCCGGAATACTGTCAGATCTCCCATCTGCCAATCTGCAACGCTGACATGGTACTCCCGGTCGAAGGAGGGTTCATTCGGGTGGCCAAGCTCGTTGAGCGCGAGAAACAGTGGCTAGCTGACCAGGGTATGCGCAAGCTGCCCAACGGCTACAAACTAACCAAGCTTTGCCTGTCAGATTTGCGAGTTCTGTATCGGATGTTTTTGAACAGTTACAAGCTGACAGCTCAGCAGCGTATTCACATCCGCGAGAGTGTATCCATCATGGGTGGAGATGAGATTCTGGACAAGACCTGATCTCACACTTTCAAATTTTTTTCAACTAGCTAACAACGCTAGCGTGCCCTGAATTGAACTATGACTTGTCCGCCGTCGCTTTATGTGTCTGCGGAAAGGAGTTCTACTTTAGGGTTTTTTTATAGAATTGACAAAAAATACAATATTAATATTATTTATCATTCTCTTCCAATCACAACCAATGAATGGAGGTCTCAATGGCAATTATCAATGGTACGCAAGTTACTTTTTTGGTTTGAGTTTGAGTGTAATTGGTGAAAAAATTGGTGAAGTCGCGAAGACATCTGACGGCAATGGACTCAGAGTTGAGCTTTGTGACTTAGAAGAAATGGCCTTTGTTGCTTATGCCGGTTTGAATGTTGGATACTCCATTGCAGATTTGATTTGCGATGCCATTGAAAAGAAAACCGGCCAACAGCCGGTGGAACTAAAATACGTTTACGCAAATATGGTTTTTACCACCTAAAAATCTCCAAATTGGAGATTCTTTTATTTTTACTATTTATGTGTCACTCTGAGCCTGCCTGCCGGTAGGCAGGTTCAGGGTGACACGTGGTGAGAGATTCTTTTTTTTATAAATTGTCAATAACATTTTTTAGTTTGATCTCAGCCTCCATGGCTACCGGTCCCAAGCTGTCATTTTGAACTGAACTCATAGCTACCGTTGGGATTATTGCAGAAACCCAGACAGTATTATCTTGTTCGTAAATCACAATGTTGCATGGAAGAAATAAACCAATGTCACGTTCAGCATGCAAAGCTTGATATGCTAGTGGTGGATTACAGGCGCCCAAAATTACATAATTATCAAAGTCTACACTCAGTTTTTGCTTCAAAGTGGCTTTGACGTCAAGTTCAGTTAATACTCCAAAACCTTGTTGCGGCAAAGATTTTTTGACCATGGTTACTGCTTCTTCAAAAGATATATTTAGTTGTTTTTTATATCCGTAGGTAATTGTATTCATCTCAGTTTTTATTTTGTTAGGTAATTGTTTGGTAAGTCGCCATTTTGTTCAAGAATTAAGTTATATCGATCTAAAAAAGCTTTCTTGATTTCTGGCAGCACTATTTTTTCCGACCATTCTTTTTTCACTTTTAGTTTATTACTACTCATTAGGTCTTTTAGAGATTTATTAGGGTTTTCATGAAGATAAACCTGATAAAACGGCCCGATTAAATGAGCTGCAGCATCAGCTGAAGACACAATTTTGACTTCAATAGACGCTTTGGATAAATCCATTTCTGCATGGGCATCAATTTGTCGAATATAATCCAAGGCCAGTTTGATGACTTCATTATTAAAACCAAATTCAGTCAATACTTTTGGTCCCATGGATAAAGTTGTTTTATGTTCATGATTAATATCTAGGATTTTCCCATAATCATGGAGCCAAACCAATAACAAAATAATGTTTTTGTCCGCGTCTGGATGTTTTTTACATAATTCCAAGGCAATTTGTTCCACTATTATTAAATGATAATCAACAAACCAAGCATGGTGAATGAAATCAGGATTAGCTGCAGCTTTAATTACATGATCTTTAAATTGTTGTAAATTTGAGTCCATAATATTACTTTCTAGCCGCTCTAATCAAGGCATTTTTATAATTTAGTGGTAGCGGCGGATCAATAGGGTTTCTCAGTAACCACAAAATGTTGCGTTTATTACTCAAATCCCGATTGTTGTTAGGGATTTTAAGCTTCGGATCATTGATAAAGGTTTGAAGTTCATCAAAACTATCAAT
>PFAP01000003.1:0-18158 GCA_002773615.1 Candidatus Falkowbacteria bacterium CG10_big_fil_rev_8_21_14_0_10_39_11 | reverse complement strand
TTTTCAATTTATATCACATTCTGAAGTTTGGGTTTGTTAGTATTGCTGCTTACCTGATCACCTTTAGTTATATTGTCATTACTATCCTTGCTTTATTCGTTTCTTATCTTTATAAAAATTATTTATCCGAGCAATGGCAACTGACTGATAGTCTCAATTTGGCTGAGTTGCATGCTTGGGACGTTTAGATCTTTAGTTTTTGGTACGATAGCTTTGGTAAAACCCAGTTTTTGGGCTTCTTTGATTCGTTTTTCTAAGTTATATACTGGTCGGACTTCACCGCCTAGGCCAACTTCGCCAAGAATAATGGTATCTTTCGACACAGCAATATTTTTGTAACTAGAAATTATGGCCGACACCACCGCCAAATCCAAAGCCGGATCCTTGGTCTTAATTCCGCCAACAATATTGAGGTGAATATCCTGGTTGGTTAAATTTAAGTTTGTCCGCTTGTTAATTACAGCTGCCAACATCTGCAATCGGTTGCCATCATAGCCAGCCGTTTTTCTTTGTGGATATCCAAACGGAGTGACCGACACCAGAGCTTGAACTTCGAGCAAAAAGGCTCGTGACCCTTCAATCAAACACGAAACAACAGAGCCCGATAGGTTCTGTTTGTTTTCTTCGATAAAAATTTTGCTCGGATTGGCGACTTCTTGCAAACCTTTGTCGGTCATGGCAAAAATTCCGATTTCATTGGTGGAACCAAACCGGTTTTTGACCGTTCGTAAAATTCTATATCCATGATACTTGTCTCCTTCAAGATAGAGAACCACATCGACTAAATGTTCGAGCGTTTTTGGCCCGGCCACTACGCCATCTTTGGTTACGTGACCCGTGAGGATCACTGGGGTACCCAATTTCTTGGCCGCCTCCAAAAGTTTTACGGTTACAGCTCTAATTTGTGTAATATTCCCCGCTTCACCATCAGCTTCAGCCGAATGAATGGTCTGAATGGAATCAATTATCGCCAAACTGGGTTTTAACTCAGAGATGGCAGCAATTATTTTCTCACATTGAGTTTCTCCGAGAAATTTCATCATTTGTGGCTTGAAACCCAATCGATCAGCCCGAAGTTTCACTTGTCCGGCTGACTCTTCACCGGAAACGTAGAGCGTTGGTTGCTTGAACTGCTCGAAACTTTGAAATATTTGTAATGCAATGGTTGATTTCCCAATCCCTGGTTCACCCCCGAGGAGAATTAAACTCCCAGGTACAATTCCACCACCGAGAACCTGATCCAGTTCGTTTATTGTGGTTTTTCTTCGCTGAACTTGTTCATCAGCCACGTTAGAAAAATTTTGTAGTTCGTCAGCATTAAATTTCACTGGCGATACAGACTTTTTACTGTCAGCTACCTCTTCTTTGATCGTACTCCAGGCACCACAAACCGTACAACGCCCACTCCACTTGGGAAATTGAGCGTCGCATTTTGAACAAGAATAAATTATTTTTAGTTGATTTTTCATTATATTTATTGGAAAAAATCAGTCGCTCCAAACAAATTACCAAAACCCTGTCCAGATGTACCAAAATATTTCACAATTTGTTTTTCAACTTCCGCTTCCCATTTATCACTGAATTTGCACAACTTGTCAGCTTTACCACCAGAGGTGTAGTGAGGAGCATTAGATAGACCCAATCTGAGTTTTGACCAGTCTAAATTTCTGGGATCTGAATGACTGGCCGAGCCTTCACAGTGGGCGCGAACGTATTTATCTGTTAATTGTACGGATGTTCGGCCGGCTATTTCAGTTAGGAGTTTGTTGAGACTGTTATATTGAGCCGGACTCAAAGCCAAATTACATTTTTGTCTGGCTGCTGCTGGGGTGGAACATCCCGGAAACGCCGATTTACCCTTTTTAGTCATATAAGAGCCTTCTTTACAAGCTTTGACGCATTCATCAATTCGGCTATAAATCCATGAGGTTGATAAACTTCTCTGTAGGTCGATTCCGATCGAAGCACGATTCCAAGCCGTTCCCGCATGATAAGCGATTTTTGATTCATCCATCAATTGATAAACTTTTCCAGTGGTTTCAATTACATAATGAGTTGATTTACATTTACCCTGGGCGCCATTATTATCAACGCAGGTTTGATGCCAACTATTGGCTGTCCCAGCTGCGTTTCGTCCAGTATCATGAAGGATGACATATGTTACTGCCGATTGTTCTCTTTGATATGCTGTATCACATTCCAAAATATTTATTAAACTTTTATCACCACTGCCATCACTTTTTGTCGGATATTTTTCACATTTCGCCCCGACTACACCAATTGTACCTTCTGGAACAGAACTACCAGGGACCGGATCTTCTTGATTCTCCGCATGCTCCTCTTCTCCAGCCTTCAACTCCAACTCTACTGCGTCTATGAGTTTCAATTCTGTCGGTGCAAACTCCACCAGATTCGGATTAATATTCGACAATATCAAATATGACGACATCAGAACAATCAAACCAAAGAATGATGAAAAAATCAGCTTTTTGCCAGTACTGACAGAATTCTCGCTGGCTCCAGCGGTCATTAGAACAATTCCGCCGATGATAATCATCAAAATAGCAAACATTATTCCAAGCATGAAACCATACGAATATAGTCCAGCCACGCATTGTCCAATCCAAGAAAAAACCGCTGTGGCACCGAGGCTACTTTCAACCGGTTTCAAATTACACAACCCACCAATAGCCGGTAGGCTTGGTGGTGTGAAGACTACTTTTTTGTCTTCCTTGTCTTGCTCGACTTTTGTCGATGTTTCAATAGTTTGATCTGTTGACAGCGGATAAATACTTTTTGATTCAGCTACTTTGAAACAAACATTTAGATCATGAGCAGAAGTGCTGCCTTCATTACATTGCCAGTCAGATGCAGTCCCGCCATAGGCGGTCGCGCAGTCTGCTGCTTCATTACAAACACAAAACTTATTCTCAGTATTTTTTAAATCACTGGTTTGACAGCGGCCAACCTCGCAGGCTGAACTATCTTTGCAAACAGTTCCTATTTTTGTTGATCCAGCCTCAGATGATTGGGGGAGAAACAGTAAAAGCAAGAGAGGAAGGAGCAAAGCTATTTTTTTCATTTTTATAACCACAGATTACAGATGATACTGATTATACAGATTAGAATAAGTAATATCCGTAATATCAGCCTGTCCACCGAAGCTTTAGCGTAGGTGGGTAATCAGTACCTGTTATTTTAGTTTTATTTTATGTAGTGTTTGTGTTTGTCGATCAGTAAAAAATAAATTGCTGCCATCTTGACTGATTTCCATTTGATTGATTGAATAGGCGAATTCCGGCTCAGCAATAAAACTGGTTGCTCCAGTGTCAACATCAACCTTATAAATATAGTCAGCCACATCGTCAGCTAGTTCTGGAAACCAACCAGATCCTTCAGGCAAGGATTTTGGTACCGCACAGTACATTGTTTTGGCTGAGGCGAAAGTACATTTGTCCGCCCAAGTATTTAGGTTGATTTTTTTATGATCATATCCAATCGTATCGGGCGCGGCGTCGGTGACATAAAGCTGAGGTTGATTTTCTGACAAACTATTTTGAGCACTATAAATTAGTTTGTTTCCATCCGGGTTAAATTGCATTTGCACGCCATAACCATTGACATCCAGAGATCGATAATTTTCATTATTCGGTCCGATGAAAAAGAGAGTACTGAAATCACCGGAAGTTGCCTTCTCATAAGTTGCAATTATTTGGTTACTTGGAGACCAGTTGATTTGAACTTTGTTTTCCTTGTTACCCAAAAATTCAATATAATGTTGACCGGAGCCATCAGCATTAGCGATACCAATAAATCTTTTATCAATATTATTATCCAAATCCTTGAAGGCAATTTGGTTTTCTGCTGAAGAAAAATCAAATTCTGTCCAGTTTTGCGGCAATGTGGTCTGAGTTTGAGTCCGGAAATTATACAATACGTTTGAGCCATCAGGGAATTCCATGATCGCTTGTTCAGTGTTTTCTCCCCAGGTGACATTTTCTACGTTGGGAAATTTTCTTTCACTGAGCAGTGTTTTATTACCATTATTCTCAATTTGATAAAATTGACCGGAGTCAGAATTATAGCTGAGCAAACCATTGCCACTGGAGTCTAGACTCATGAATGGGGTGGCGCTGGTATCGAGATCATCTACCACTGTGATACCGCCTTCAGCATATTCACTTGTTGTTGCTCCGGGAATGACTGGTGGTTTTCGAGTTAAGACCCGCTCACCAACACCGGGAACTATTTGACCTTCCGGTCCGACCACTTCGCCGGTCCGTTCTCCGGCCAGAGGTAGTCCACCCACTTGGCCCGGCTCGGTCTCTCCTGGGGCTGGTTGAGGTATGGTTGGTTTGAAGAATAAATAGTACAAAGCAAATCCAATTATTATCACCAAGAATAAAAATCCTAAGAGCATTAAAATCTTTTTTAAATCCAACCTTGGTAAACTAAAACTGGGCATATTATTACAGCGAGTTCAGCGAGAACAGCGAGAACAGCAAGTACAGTGAAATGTTTTACTGTACTAGCAGTACTTGCTGTATTTACTGTACTGGCTTATGTTTTTATTTGTATTTTTAAAATAATGACCCAAGCCATTCAAACAACTCTCCAGAGAAAGCAATGACTCCAAGAGCGATAGCTGTCCCGAGTAAAATTATTAGCCATAATGGTGCGCTAAACAAGCAACATGAACTGCAGCTGCTACAACTGGCGCCGACAATCCAGCGAATGATAATTTCTTTTATTTTTTCTTGTGATTTTTTTTGAGACGGTGTCTGAGGTGAACCCATTGGCGTGGGTTCTCCGAAATCCTGATCCTCTAATGGTTCTTGCGGTTCGACACGGTCAGGCAAGTCTTCCTGTTCCTGATCCAAATCCGGCTCAGCCGATTGTTGATTTCTCTCGGTTTGTTTTTTCTTTTTTTGGCTTCTAGCTTGGATTAACGTATTGGCTAGCTGTGAATCAGTTGATTGATCTAGAGGAATTGGTGGTGCCAGAGTTGGCGTTGGCTCAGCTAGTCCTGGCTGTAAAGGTGAACTGGCCGGTGGTTGTATTCTTGGTGCATCGGCTGGTGCTAAGCCAGTTTTTTGTTTTGCCAATTTGGCTGTTCTATCTTGTTTTAGTAATTGTGAATACAGTTTTTCAGCTGCACTGGTATTTGTGGGTGAAATGGGTGGTTCAATTGAAGCGGGCAGTTCAGGTTCTGGCTCCGGTGTTGGTCGGCGACGAAAAATATTTAGGCCGCGCATTCTTTCTCGGACGTTACTGATATTTTCAATATTTATCTCAGGAGTTATGCGGTATAAAGCTGTTAGCGGAAGGGATATTTGGGGCAGAGCAATGGCCTCAATTATAATCGCCGGAACGAGAAAGTTTTTTTTCTTTATTACATCTTTTAATGATTTACTTTCCTTATAATTTGCAATGTCCGTTGCCGTGATACCTCCAAATGTGATTGCCGAGGTGAATTTACCGGTAATTCGAAGAGTGAGAGCTTGCAATGCTCCTTTTTTGCCACCACTGGCCAAACCGGCTTTAACACTTTTGATGTCATATTCATTGACAACTTCACCTGTAACCTGGCTTGTGAGTGCACCTAAACCAGCGGATAAATATTTTTGCATGGGGGCTTTGACCGCCATAAATTACAGGAGTTATTTATTTTTTTCAAAATGTTCATCTATGGCGATGGCCACTGCAATCACGTCTTCTTTGTATTGATCTTCTAGTGCCTTTTTTTTGGTCTCAAAATCAATTGTTTCCAGTTCCGTTTTTGTATCTTCCAAATGCTTTAGTAAAATCAAACTTTTTTGGGTTGCAAGCTCAACATACCTTTTGTATTCAACTTGGAGAAAATTCGCATTTTTATTTTCATCTAAGAGTTTATAAATCCGATCCAACTGCTCTTGGATCTTTTGATTCACAACTTCCAGCGCATTATCCGGCATATTATTGTCAGCGAGTAAAGCGATGTAAGCAAGTTAAGCGAGTAAAGTTATAAACTGAACGGGCTTTAGTTACAATACGAGCTTTATTTACTGGCGATTATTTTTTGTATTTGTTCGTCGAGGTGCTTCGTCAGGATTTTTTCTACAGATCTGGCTCCCAGATTCATTTTTAGACAGTCTTCAGCCATGTTCTCAATCAAGTTGGTATCAAAACCAACGATCAGACCATTTTTTTCCAATTTATTCAGTTTTGATTTTATATTGAGTCGTAATATTTTCTTGATGGCCGCTTTGTCCAGATGATTAAAGAAAATAGTATTGTCAATTCGATTGAGAAATTCTGGTCGAAAGGCTCTTTTCACTTCTTCCATGACCGACTCATGCAAGTTTTCTTGATTATCGTCCCGTCCGAATCCCAGTGAAGTGTTTTTATCAAATTTTCGCAGACCAATATTGCTGGTCATCACGATAATTGTATTTTTAAAATTAATTTTTTTTCCAGTCGCGTCAGTTAGATGTCCCTCTTCTAGTAATTGGAGTAGCAGGTTGAGAACATCGGCATGAGCTTTTTCAATCTCATCAAATAAAACTAACGAGAACGGCCGTTTTTTGACACTATCGGTCAGCTTGTTACCTTCTCTATAGCCGACATACCCGGCTGGTGCCCCGATCAGCTTTGAAGCATTGAATTTCTCTCCAAACTCAGACATATCGATTCTAACAAATGCTTCTGGATCACCAAAAACTTCCTGCGCTAATTTTTTTGCTGTAAATGTTTTTCCCACCCCGCTTGGACCGAGGAATAGAAATGATCCCAGCGGTCGATTTTCATCGGTCAGTCCGGAGTATGATCGTCTGAGTTGGGCCATTATGGCTTCTATGGCCTGATCTTGCCCCATAATATCTTTTTTGAGTTTTACGTGGGTTTTCTTTAGGCGACCTATTTTTGATAGTTGTAAGTCAGCTAATGGGATTCTGGTTTTTTTTGCGACTACACTTTGAATGTCTTCTGCGCTGATGATTGGTGGCTGTTGAGCCAGATTGAGAAATACACTATCTTTTTGACCGACAAAATTATCCGTCAAAGCCTTCTCCTGTTTTTTTATTTTGATTGCCAAATTAAAATCTTCAACTTCAATCGCTTGTTTTTTTTGCAGCTTCAATTCTTTTATTTGCTGTTCCGTCAAATGCAAATCATTGAAATCTTTGCTATTCTGGCGATTGATTTTTTTTGCTGCCGCTGCTTCGTCGATCAGGTCAATCGCTTTGTCTGGTAGTAACTTATCTTGGATATATTGCACACTCAAGTCGATTGCCGATTGCAATGCTTCGGTCGAAAATTTTACATGGTGGAATTTTTCATAGTTTCCCACAATGCCATCGAGTATGCTTCTGGTTTCTGCCGGTGATGGTTCTCGTAGGTTCACTACTTGGAAGCGTCGCTCGAGAGCCGGATCTTTTTCAATAAATTTTTTGTATTCTTCGTGAGTGGTTGCTCCAATGCAGCGCAGTTCACCTCTCGCCAGTAGTGGTTTTAGTAGATTGGCCGCATCCATTGTCCCTTGAGATGACCCAGCGCCTACAATGTTGTGAATTTCATCAATAAACACAATCACATCTGGATCATTTTTGACTTCATCCACAATTACTTTGAGACGGTTTTCAAAGTCACCTCGATACATTGTGCCGGCGATCATAGATCCCAAGTCAAGGGATAAAATCTTTTTATTCTTGAGAATATGGGGCACATCACCGTTTAGAATTTTTTTTGCCAAGCCTTCCACTAAAGCCGTCTTTCCCACTCCGGCGTCTCCGAGAATTATTGGGTTGTTTTTGTCTTTTCTCGATACTATATGAATCAGTCTTTCCAGCTCATCGTCACGGTTTATTACGGGATTGATATTTTTTTGAAAATTTTCATCGGTTAAGTTCGTAGAAAAATGATCAATCACATTTTGTTGTTCAGGATGATCTTCAAATTCTCCTGTATCCATTGGGGTTTCTTCCATGTTTCCTCCAAGGGCTCTGGTCAAGTCTGGGAATTTTGAATTGCCTTTCAGTAAAGACTCCAGCTGAGTTTGCATTTTTTTTAATGGCAATCGATATAATTTTATCAAATAATCCAACTCATGAGGCGGATTCTCTAGCAACACAAACAAACAATGCTCAGTGCCAAGATGAAAGTGTTGATATCGTCGAGCCATCTGGATTGATTTTAGTAGCAGATCATTGATGCTCTTGATTTCTGATTTTGGTTTTTTGTTTTGATGTACCTTGTCCAGTAAGATTTTTCTTATATCTGCCAATTGGATTTTTTGTTGAGCCAAAAAATCATACGCCAGGCTGCCTTTTTGACTGAAAAGAGCCACCAAAAATATATTTATTGGTACTTGTTTATAGTTCATTTTTACGGCCATTTTATTGGCTTCCCGTAGGCAGGACATTAGATTGTCAGAAAATTTTTCATTTATATTCATAATAAAGTTTAGAGATTTGAGATTAGAGTGAAAAGTTCAAGACTTTGAAAACAAGTTTGTCACGCTGAATCTTGTGCTGAACCTGCCTGCCGGCAGGCTCAGGGTGACAATTCTGTTTTTATACTTTCATGTTCTCGTGCTTTCATGATTAACTATCTCCCCATCTCTCTTAGTTTTTTCACTCTGTCAGCAATCGGCGGATGGGTGGAGAATAGGCGTTTCATTTTTGATTCTTTGCCAAAGAAAGGGCTTGCGATATAGAGATGAGCGGTCGCTGAATTGGCCTGTTTCATTGGCTGGTGATAGGTTGAGATTTTTTCCAATGCAGAAGCCAAGCCTTCCGGATAGCGAGTTAAAAGCGCGCCACTGGCATCAGCCAAATATTCTCTTTTGCGAGAAATGGCCAGTTGAATAATTTTGGCGATTACTGGGGACAAGATCATTAGAATTAAACCGACGATCATTATGATTGCTCCAGCATTGCCTTTGTTGTCCCGGCTTCGGCCGCCAAAAAAACTCATGCGCAACAATATATCACTTAATAGGGCAATGAAACCAACCAGCACAATCACAACCATCATCAATCGAATATCATAATTTTTTACATGTCCGAGTTCATGCGCAATAACGCCTTCAAGTTCTTCGTTCTGAAGCCTTGCAACTATCCCGGTGGTGACAGCGATTGACGCGTGCTCAGGATCCCGGCCAGTAGCGAATGCATTGGGCGCTTCGTCATTGATAATATAAACTTTGGGCATTGGCGTTCCGGCTGTAATGCAAAGATTCTCTACCATGTTCCAGACATATTGATTGTCTGCTTTGGTTATTTCTTTGGCTCCGGCCGTTGACAAGGCAATTTTATCACCACTAAAATAACTCACCATAGCCATGCTAAAAGCAATTATGGCGGCGATTATCAATGCGCCCTCGCCATACCCGAATTGATAAAAAAAGTAACCTATAATAAAAACAAAGGCGATGAATACAATTATCAATAAGGCACTTTTTCTTTTATTGGAATCAATTTCTTTGTACATAGTTTATTGGTGGATAGTGAATGGTAATTGGATGTAGGATTACAGTCACACTTATCATCCGGAATTTACCTGTCCGCCAGAGATTTATTGAAGACGGATTTCAGTATACAGAAATATTGGTCGTTTATACTCTGAAACAAGTTCAGAGTGACAAGGTAAGAAAAGTTAAAAAGTTTTTTCTTCGCTGCCTCTTATTTTACGGTATAGTAAATCCAATTGATGTGCTTGATAAAAGTTGTCAGTTAGTCCGCCAATCAGCTCAGTTAGATCCCCTAGGCATTCTTCTTCAAAATGTCTAGGAGGCACGCCTTGTCGGCTTTTAGGGACTGGATGGCTGTCAAGGTTTGGGTAGTCAATAATTTTGATGTCAGTCGGTATTTGATTGCCGTCTTCATTAATTTCACTTCTAAGGACAAAGCTTAGGCCTGGGTGAAAATCAAATATATTATTGTTGTGCATGATAGCCAGAGCTCGAATAGCATTTTGTTGAATCATTTCAGCGTTCTGTGCCGTTTCAATTACTTCTGGCAACGGCGGTGAGAGTCTCTTCCCACCAGAATGTAGCTCAGTCAATTCAAATTTGCCACCTTCTGTCAGATCTTCCATAGCGAGATAATATTTGAGCTTCCCACCTTCTTTTTTTCTGATAGATTTTGCAAAGGAAACAACAGGTAATCCCGCTTCTTTTAGTTTTTTATAAATGTCCATTACTCTTTTTACCTCTTTTTCATCTCCCAGAAGTACTCGATCCGCGTAGTTAAAAGATTTGCTGTCAGTTTCGTACTTTTTTCTTCTGACCCCACCAGAATCCTCAGTTTCAAAGCCTGCGCCAATTTTTTTATCTTGAATTAGTGCACCTTTTTGTATTTTTGATAGGATTGGTCCTTTATAAAAAACATTTGGAGGCAAAGAGTTCGGCCACTTACCATGCTTTTTTTGCATTATTATTTTCCACACAAGGTCTCCAACTCGTCCGTTTCCGTCTTCAAACGGATGAATCTCTTCAAATTCTTTGTAGTAATTTACAGGTTGAAGTGGTGGACGACCCCAAGCATCAGGTTCACTGGAAAATCCATCGGAAAGCTGTGCTTGCAAAGCCTGGCAAAAAACATGCATAGCTCGAGGAATTTTATTGGGGGCTAGTCCTTCACTGCCATCAGCAAATCGAACCTCTACTTTACGAAAACCTTTTTTATTCTGAGGCTCCATTAATTCAGCCCAGTGTAAAATTAAACCTTCCCATTCTTCAACTGTGATGGTCTCAAATTTTTCACCCGATGCAAACATTTGTTTTGCTTCACTATAAGCTTGGGCAAAGCCCAAAACTTCATCATCTTCGGTTGCATCCTGAACCTCGCACTGCTTGATTATCAGTTTTATGTCGGTTTGGGTAAGACCATCTGGGAACTTTAAGTGATTGTAGTTTTTTTCTTTTTGTGGTTGCTCCATAAAGATTCAATTAAACTACGAATCTACAAACCAAAGTTTGTAGATCGCTAGTGTATTTGAATGTTAGAATTCCACTTTGACGTTTTTCTTTTCTTCTTCACCGGCTTCAAAGAATTCATATTTCTTGAATCCTAGCATTCCGGCAACCATGTTGGTTGGGAAGACTTGAATTTTGGTGTTGAAATCCCGAACATTGCCGTTGTAGAATCGTCGAGCTGCCTGGATTTTGTTTTCAGTATCAGACAATTCGTCTTGGAGTTTTAGAAAATTCTCATTGGCTTTCAATTCCGGATAAGCTTCAGCTAAAGCAAAGATTGACTTTAGAGTTTGTGATAGCATGTTTTCTGCTTCACCCTTTTCCTGCGCTCCTTGAGCTGACATGGCTTTTGTTCTGGCTTCAGTCACTTTTTCAAATGTCTCACTTTCATGACTGGCATAGCCCTTGACTGTGTTTACCAGATTTGGAATTAGGTCATATCGACGTTTGAGTTGCACATCAATATCTGACCAGGCTTCGTCCGTTCTATTCTTGAATTTAATTAGACCATTGTAAATGCCGACAAGCCAAATAGCTACGACAACCACAACAGCTAAAATAATGAGCCCAACTGTTCCCATATTTATGTTTGTCATTTGCAAGTAGATTTTATACAAATTTACCCGCAGATGTTAATTAATTTTTGTTAGATTTCTATAAATATTGTATACTGTTTTTAGAGAGAAGTCAAAGATAATGTTGACTTAATTTTGACATAAATGATCAAAAATTTGTTTATTAATAAAAATAAATAACAAATAAAAAAGTATGCGCAAAAAGATTTTGCTTTTTGGTGTTATTGCTTTGATGCTTGGAATGGTTTTGGCCCCATTTGCGGCCAGTGCTGCCTTTGATTCCAACGAGAATCATTTTGTTCCCAAGGACAAAGTAATTACCCAAAATTATTTTAAAGCCGGCAATAATATTGATATTGCTGGAACTTTGGAAAAGGATGCTTATGTGGCCGGTCAAATCATCAATATTGACGGAGTCGTCAAGGGCGATGTGTTTGCTGCCGGTAATATTCTTCGAATCAACGGTACGGTTGAAGGCAGCGTTCGTTTCGCCGGACAGACCATGATTGTCAACGGTGAAGTTAAACGTAACGTAATGATGGCCGGCACCAATCTATCCATTGCCAAAGATGCGATGGTTGATTGGGAGGTCTTGTTTGCCGGCAACATGCTGGAGTTGGATGGTGTAGTCGGTGGTGATGTTCGAGCTGCCGGAGCGATGATGCGAGTTAATGGAGAGTTGGCTGGTGATATCTTTGCCGAAGTCGACACGATAGAGTTCTTGGACGGCGCCAAGGTTAATGGCGGAGTATTTTACAAGAGCAATCGTGAGGTCAGTGTCAGTGAAAAGGCTTCAATTGTTGGTCTCGTCGAAAGATCCGAAGTCAAGGCTCCTGGCGCGGACAAGCAGAGAGATTCTGACGTTAAAAAAAGCTTGGCTGGATTATTTGCCGGCTTGATGGCATTCAGTTTCCTCAGTCTTCTATTGATTGCAATTGTTGTGATTGCCTTGGCTCCCAAACGAGTCAATGAAGTGGCCGAAGAAGTCAAAAAGAATTTCTGGCGTAACTTTGGCATTGGTTTATTGTTTATCATCGTGACGCCAATTGCTTGTATTCTCGCTATGTTTACTGTCATCGGCATTCCTTTGGCTTTGATTGTTTTAGTCACTTACTTTATTGTTCTTTTCATCGCCAAGATTTTCTTTGCTATCGGCTTTATGAAATTAGTTTTCAAGTGGTTCAAAAAGCGCAAAGAATGGCATTTGATGTTATTGGCTTTGATTGGTTTATTCTTGTTGATTCTCATCAAGGCTATTCCAGTCATCGGTTGGGCTGTCGGTCTAATCGCTACTGCTACCGGATTTGGTGCTTTGATGGCCGTCAAGAAAGATATAATGATGAAATAGAATTTTCAGGTTCAGAATATAAAAAAGCGCGGACTGTTTCAGTCTGCGTTTTTTGGTGGAATAATTACATGTTTGTAAATAATATCATGAAGAAAGATTGTCAAATAACAGAACATCGATCCGGTAATTTGCCAGAGGAGATGATGAAATAAGCTTTTCTCAACCAGTTCGACCTGGTCAAGATTGTCAGAAAAAAAAGCCAAAGCAAAAGTTATAATAATGGAAAATAGAGATTATTAACCAGAAAAATCTTTTGGCGATTGACAGGTGGGTGAGGATTGCAAAGACGGTGAGCATAATCAAGATGGTTCCGATGACTAGGTTATATGCAATATCAAAAAAATATCTAATGGTCCTGATTGGCTGAAATTCGATCAGGTGAATGTCTGTCATTATGATCAACGATATCATTAGTCCGATCAGGCACGTGACTAAAAAGTAAAATTGTAGCTGAGTTTCTAACCGTTCGTTCATTTTGTCATCCTAGTTTGACTGGATTTTTTATCATAATGAAATCAATTTGTCAATCTTGGGGGATTGTGATAAATATGATAAAATTTTAATACATCCTTAAGTGATTATTATTGAAAAATTTTTTATATGAAAAACGTAAATTCGTCAATTTTTAAAGCTTATGATATCCGCGGCATCTATGAGCAAGACATCGACGCTGATTTGGCTTTTCGTATCGGGCAGGCTTTTGCGGTTTTTATGAAAACTGACGCCCAAAAAGAGGATTTGAATTTGGCCGTTGCCCGAGATATGCGATTGTCTTCCCAGATTTTGTACGACAAGGTAGTTGCGGGTATTGTTTCTCAGGGAGTGAATGTTACAAAACTCGGAATGATTTCCACGCCGACTTTTTATTATGGCGTGGGTAAGCTCGCTCTTGATGGCGGTATCCAAGTTTCAGCCTCACACAATCCAGCTGAATATAATGGCTTTAAGTTGGTTAGAGAAAAGGCCATTCCGGTCAGCGGCGAGACCGGTATTATGGATATTCGTGATTTGGTGATTGCCAATCAATTTCAAACTAGCCCAAATGCAGGTATCGTTTCCGAGTACCAAAATCTGATCGATGAGCATGTTGATTTTGCTCTCGAGCATGTTGATTTGGACAAAATAAAATCACTCAAAATTGTGGTTGACGTGGCCAATGCTATGGGCGGGCCCATGTTTGAAAAGCTTTTCGCCAAATTACCTTGTGAATTATTAAGATTAAACTTTGAACTGGACGGAACTTTTCCATCCCATGAAGCTGACCCCTTGAAAGATGAAAATAATGCCCAATTACACAAAAAAGTGTTAGCCATGCAAGCTGATATGGGGATTGCTCTTGATGGCGATGCGGATAGAATCTTTTTTGTCACCAACGAAGGTGTGACCGTTGAGCCGGCCATTATTCGCGGTATTTTGTCTCAAATTTTCCTTCGAGAAAATCCCGGTGCCAAAATTTGTTATGATGTTCGGCCCGGCAAGATTACTCCTGATATGATCGAAGAGGCCGGAGGTGTTCCGATCGTGACCAAAGTTGGTCATTCTCTGATCAAGGAAAAGGCGCGTGAGGTTGGAGCGGTCTTTGCCGGTGAGTCCAGTGGTCACTTTTTCGCCAAATTGCCATTCGGATTTTTTGAAGTACCAATGATTTGTGCTTTAAAAGTAATTCAGGAATTATCTGAGTCAGGCAAAACATTTTCTGACTTCGTCAAACCACTTTATCGTTACAGCCATTCTGGCGAACGCAATTTCGAAGTCGATGACAAAGGCGCTGTGTTTGAGAAACTAAGAAATCGTTATGGCGGGAATTTGCAATATGACTTTGATGGCCTCAGCTTCACTTGGGATGACTGGTGGTTCAATGTCCGGCCATCAAATACTGAGAATAAAGTTCGCCTAAACTTGGAAGCAGTCAACGATGAATTGATGAACGAAAAAGTCAAAGAAGTGAGCGATCTTATAACGAGTTAATTGTTTGTTACCTGAAGGCGACATTCCGGAATGTCGCCTTCAGGTAGAGTTTATTTATCAAAAAAAAAGCAGCTGAGTTTCAGCTGTTTTTATTTTTTTGGTTCATCCTCAATCATACCGTGGGATTTCATCCACATTGTAAGCCAATTGAGGTCTTTGTCTTTTCCCGGCCAGCGAACAGTCTCGGGGAAAAAATCAGTCACTTTTTCGATTAGTTGTTCGACTGTCCATGGTGGTTTTAGGCAATATTTTACTTGCTGAAAGATTACTCCAGTGCCGGTGTGTTTAATCAGACGAATCGACACTTCATTTAAACCTGATTCTGAGGAAAAGTAGATTTCTTGTCTTGTCGGTTTGAACGCCATGGTCCAAAGCTTTTTATGCCAGCTCATTTATTCCTCCATGCGGTTTTTTGTAACATTAAAGAATAGCAGAAATAATTATCTATGTCAATAATTTTTAACAGCGATGTTGACAAATTATCATAATATTGATAAATTAATATTTGCCAACCACCACCCATCATCCATACCTAGGAGGTAGTCAGGGTGAAAGACGAGGAGAGGCAAGAGATTCGTGCGGCGGCTGAAGACATCCTTCGCGAGACTGCGACCGAATCGGCCGCCAAGAAGAAACTGGCTCGGGCCCAGAAAAAGCCTCCCTTTAAGGGATTTAGGTTTACTTCAAACTCAGTTCATTTCAATGGAACCGGCCGAACCGCCACTCTGTATGTGGCCGGTGAGCAAGTCCCAATCGAAGTTCAGGTTTAGTTTTTAGACAGATAACAATCTGTCTTTTTTATTAAAAAAGACCTGCAATTGCAGATCCGATTATCAGTTGTTGTAAAATTCAATTTTGCCGTCAGTCTCTCGATGAAGGTGACGGATGGTCTGACGAATTGTTCTCACAATGCCGTCCCAAAAAGTACTGAAGCGACCGGTATATTTGTTTGGCATTGGTAGTTTATAGGCTTTGACTTTCTCGCAATGATCCCCAATGTCTTTGTTAATTCGCGTTTTGAGCTCATCATGATCAAAATCTTTAAGGATAATAATGATCTGCCTGTATGTAGCTCCCGTGCCGTCAAAAACTTTTAGCTTTACTTTTTTCCAATCCGGATTTCCATGGTAACAGTTATCTTCAATGTAAATCAGTACAGTATTGACAAAAGGAGTTACGACAACAATATCTATTTTAGCACTCATTCCACCTCCTACCGCTAGAGGTGTCTGATTTGTTTGTCACCAATTTTGGCAGTCAAAAATTCATTCATCTTATCTTTTATGGTATCAATAGAACTCACATTGTCAGGTAGATGATTTGAGAGGTCTTGTTTCAATTGTTTGCCACTGTACTTTTCTGAAGTTTTGACAAAATAGGTTTGTTTTACCGGCGATCTTCGCCATTTATTTGGTTTGAGCTCGATCACAATTTTGTAGCCAAATTTCGCACCAGTTTCCATTACATGGACCGCAACTGAATAAGTCGGTTCAGAATCAGAACCAAACAGCAGTCGTTTGAACCAGCCAAACATTTTTGCCTCCTGTTCGTGGTGAGTTAACTGTCTAATCGTAGCAAAAAAGGTCTTTTTTGTCAATTTGATGATTGATCAGGTTACTAAAGAGTTTTATGGCTTAATTTAGATAAAAATAATTCAATAAAAAAACATATTTGATAAGCTTTAAGATTATTGACAAATTATAATAAAAAATGTATAATTAACTGTTAGAATTTTGTTCGTTGACAACCCCGTACAGTCATAAACCAAGTCGCCGGAGTGTCCGGCAAAGGAGAGACACATGCTAGGATTCTTGGTCGTTTTGTTCTATCTATCTTTCTTTATTCCGTTGGTAGTCAAGAGTATAAAGCAGTATCGAAATCGCGATAATGAGAAGAACTATCAGAATCGTTGGCGTTCAGCCATTGTTGTGGCGATTGTTGGTCCGGTGCTTCTATCTGCAGTGCTGTACAGTTTTGGCGTTTATACTGACTTTTTGTGGTTTGATAACTTGAGCTTCGGTTCGATTTTCTGGACCAATTTCTGGACCAAACTTATCTTCGGATTGAGTGGGACTGCGATTGCTTTTGTGGTGTTTTTTTTGAGCACCTCATGGATTGGTCGGACTCGTCAGCCAATTCCGGCTACTTGGCCAAGTAAAAACCGGGGTCGATTCTATGATTACTTTGATTGGAGAAAGTTTTTCCCTGTTATGAATTGGGGGCGTGTTATTTTGATCACCATAGCTTCTGTTGGTTTTGGTTTCTGGAGTTCTTCATTCTGGCAGAGCTATCTGCTATTCAGTCATCAGTCGACAGTTGGGGTCAGTGATCCGATCTTCGGTATGGATCTGAGTTTCTATCTGTTCTCGTATGATTTCTACGGCAAGATTCTGACGTGGGTTGCTATGCTGCTAATGTTTAATCTAGTGTTTACTGGTATTTGGACTGCGATCATTCATCACCTGACCAAGACTACACAAGAACGTGAAGTTTTTGGGACGGTTCGTGACCAGCTTTCGAAGCGAGTGGTTGTTCTGATTAGCCTTTTGGCTCTTCCGGTGATCCTGCACTTCATTCTCAAGATTTTTGGTCTGATGTACTCGGAGAGCGGCGCCGTGTTTGGTGCTGGCTGGGTGGACATTCACGTCCGCTATCCGGCACATGTGGTTCTCGCTGTCGGGACTTTGGTTCTGGCCGCATTCCTGATTCTCCTGAGCTTCCGACCTAATATCAAGTTCAAGTACCTGGTTATTGCCGTGTCTTCGTACGCGGGAGCACTTCTGCTTGGCCTGCTGATTGTTCCGCTTATTTTCCAGGCTGTGCTGGTCAGCCCATCTGAGCTTCAGACCGAAAAGGAATATATCGAGTACAACATCAAGTATACCAGACAGGCATTTAGCCTCGATCAGATTGAGGAACATAAGCTACCAGTAGTCAATGACCTTTCGTATGAAAGATTGGCTGATTTCTCGAGTACTTTGGATAATGTCCGTCTGTGGGACTGGAAGGCTCTTCTGGCTTCCTATCGCCAGCTGCAGGAAATCCGTTATTACTACGAGTTTGGCGATGTTGACGTTGATCGCTATACCATTTTTGGTGGACAGTATCGACAGGTAATGCTGGCCGCCCGCGAGCTACCAGTTTCGCAACTGGATGAACAGTCCCAGACTTGGGAGAATCAGCACCTGCGCTATACCCATGGTTATGGTGTTTGCCTCAACGGAGTTAATGAGTTTGACTCCGAAGGTCTACCCAAGATGCTGATCAAGGATATCCCACCGGTAGTGGGGCCGCCTGAGCTACGGATTGACCG
>PFAP01000005.1:33989-47432 GCA_002773615.1 Candidatus Falkowbacteria bacterium CG10_big_fil_rev_8_21_14_0_10_39_11 | reverse complement strand
ATAAATAATGGTTTATTTATTATATTTTAGCCTCCCAAAGTGTAAACCCCTTTGCTGCAATGTTAACAAGTATACAACTTGACACAGACTAAAAAAATTTGTAAGATAAGACATTCAATGAACATTTACAATAAACCAAGGAAAGCCCACTGTTTTGAAACGGCGGGAAGGAGTAGAAGATGAGTAGAGCTCCAGACTTCACTTATAATCACTTTTTGCTGCAATACATGAAAGAAAAAGATATTGACCCGCAAAACTCTACACAAATACGGGATTTTGCTCAGAAAATTCGGACTCGAGCTGATTACCTGATGTTTGCTCTTCAAATGGAGCGAGGAATCGCAGAAAAAATGCTGGCACGACTTTTTTTGGCTACCGGTGACCGACGATTTGCTCCGACTACTGAGGCTCATCTAAAATATGTAAAAAAGTATGCCAGTGAATTTGGTAGAAAGCCAAGTGAATTTTCTATCGATAATGAAATGCAGGAATGGCTACAGCAAACGGCAGATAAATTTGAACAAAACAGAGTTTTGATCAAACTGCTGAAGAAGTATCAAATCGGTAAGCCAATGGGGGAAATGCAAAAGACCGCCTTTTCAAAGCATCTTAGAATTTCCAGAAGTAATCTTTCATACTATGAAAGATTTGTGTTTTCAATTGCCGAAGAAACGAAAATTAAACTATTTTTGGCTTTTGGTCACCCAGCTTTTGCACCAAGTGATGAAGAAGAAGAAAATATTTTGCAGCAATTGGCGCCTGAGATTAAACTACTCCCGTTTGTAAACGTAAATGATTTTGCACATCTGAGTTCTAAAACAGCGAAAGTCTGCAGTCCGGTAAAGACAAAATTGCCAGAGGTAAAACAGACCACGACCGATAATTCACCCAATGTTCAGGCGGTGATCAAGGCTTTGATCGGCTCTGATGACTTTTGGCGAGAACTAAAAAATAGAGCTGGCTCATTGGAGAAACAAAACAGCGACCAGGTTGAAGTAAAGACAGAGTTTGTGGATACGGAAGTGGCTTCGGCTGAGTTTTTGCAAGAAACTGACAAAATGATCAAATACACAACAGCAAGAATTCAAGCTCTGGCTCAGATGGGCAACAGAAGAGAAATGGCCAAAGGACTAAAGCCAGCTCTTGATCAATTGGAAAAATCGCTCGCCACTCTCTTTTTAAATGTCAGAGCCCTGAGAAAAACTGAGACCGGTAAAGGCTTTTTGGAAATTTTAAGGCAAGAAGGAACCTTCTTGAATCTCTGGGATCCAAAGGAGGAGAGCGATGGTGAAAACGATTGAAGTTGAGGCTGGTATCAATCCCAATGCATTGGTCAAAGAAGTAACAAGAATTAGTCCGCTTGATGCTCTGGCAGAATTGATTGATAATGCATTTGATGCAGGAACTCTCCATTGTAATATTGCGACTGATGAAGCGAATAAGCCTATTCGTGTAACGATTACAGACACCGGATCGGGAATGACGCATGACGCGCTCAAGGCCTTTTTCCGCTATGGACAATCGCACTGGACTAGCAAGCGTCACAAGGGTACTAATGGTAAAGGCAGCAAGTACATTCTGGGTCATTCGAAGAAAGTGCGCTTTCGCACAAAAATCACTGACGATAAAATGGTCAAAACATTTGAAATCACCCTAGAATCATGGGTTGATTTTGTTACGAGTCAAAAACGATTCAAGATCCGTACCGATTCACCTGTGGGTGAACATCCGCTTGACCCTACCGGAACATCATTTACAATGATTGAATTTGAACCAAATGATGAAAGTCGAGAAGCATTTAATGAGAACAATCTGATTGAAAGAATGGCTGAATTGCTTTCACCGCAATTTGGTGACCGTGTTTTTGTTAATAGTAAGCAGTTGCAACCGAGAGAAACCCTTAGTGTGTTTGAAGACCAACAACAAGATCCTGTTCTCGGGGAAGTCCGAGTTTTTATCTATAGACCCAAAAGCGTTAAAACTCGTGAAGGTCATCCCATTGATGAGCTCCGAATTGGAACAATTGGTCCGGTTTTGGACTTTCGTAATTTTTTCCGATCGTTGCCACGTAAATTGCAAATTCAAGTGCCATCAATTTTCTTTAATGATGACGTGTGTGGCTTGATTGAGGTTGAGGCTTTTAATCCATATCGAGAAGGAGCATCAAAAGAATTCCGTAATGGCCTGTATAATTCAGACAAAGCCCGACGCTTTGTAAAATACTTGGGGCTACTCGGGAAAAAGCTGGCTGATGAGTTTGGGATCTCGGTGACCAACATGAAAGACAAGGAAATGAAAAACTTGTCTATTTTGGAAGCACAGTCACAAGAAGTTTATGGATCGTGCGATGATTTTGATCAGAAATCCAAATTATCTAGAAAGGTCAGCAAGCCAGTTTTCCATGTTTCGCCAAGATCAATTGAAATCACTCCCGGTGAACCGGTTGTCTTGACGGCACATGGTGATAAGGATGATGAGTTTACTTGGGATGTCTCAGATGTCCCAGGTGCAACACTGTCAAAAATGATTGGTAATGAAGTCACCTTGATTGTAACGCCTGATGCGAAGTTTACAGTGTCAGATCAATATAAAGTAGTAATTCGTAGTAAAAAAACAAACACAACTAGATCAATCTATGTTAAAATCTCAACAGTAAAAGATTTTGCACTCACACCTCGTGAAAGTCAAAAGAATGTTGGTGAAGTTCTGAAACTAACTCCGATAAACATTCCAGTGACAACACGAACACTTGACTGGGAGGTTCAGACACCGGGAATCGGTGAGCTGACGAAGAGAAGGGGTAAAGAACCGGCTTATGTCATATTGAAGTCTCCTGGTAAATGCGTAGTGGTAGCAAAGGATCCACACAATCATTCGATCTCTGCTTCAGCCACATCATATGTCAAACTTGAACCAACCGAAGAAGAGACTGAGAATGAAACTCCGAGACTTCGAATCGAAGATACACTGATATATATTGCGACATTCTCGGGTGGCGATCCCACACAACAATGTTTTGTTGAAGATATTTCAACTGAAATCAAGCGAGTTCATATTAATAGTGCTCATCCAAGATATGAAATGACTTTGAAGCTATCTAGTAGTGCTTGGCGAGAATACATTCTGAATATGGTAATTCGCACTTATGTAAATACTCTGTATCATGACACGGAAACAGATCTGGACAAGAAAATCGGTGAGATTCTAGCAAAATTTGCTACGCTTAACCAATAATTAAAAAACCGAGAAATTTCTCGGTTTTTATATTTGTCGACTATAAGTCTGCTTTGTCTCTTCATCTACTTTGATGGAAAGCTCCATAACCTTTTGATAATAAAGGCTTTGTTGCATATCAGTTTCATTCAAATCTATTTTCAATGTTGGTAAATATTCGTCAGCAACATCACACTGACTGAGAACAGCCGCCATCGCACGTCCCTTTGGGGTCATGCGGATTGACTTGAGATCAAAAACTCGATCAGAAGCACCATCTTTTCGGTTGAAAACTTTGACAACAATCATTTCATCTCGTTCCAAACGTTTGACAACTTCAGAAATAATAATTTTCTTTTCAATATCGGTAATGGCGCCCACCTGGCACAAAACTCGGGCAATGACCTTCGATGCTTTGCCCCAATCACCACCACGGATAACTTTTTTCCCTTGCTCTAAAGCTTTTTTGATATTACGCTGAATAAAACCCCAAAGAAAACAAAGGGATAATTCTGATAATTGGTCAAAACGTTCACCGGCATAATGATTTTTAGGTAGTTTTTCATCAACCTCAACATCAATGTGGGGACGATTCTTTAATTTTTCTTTGTCTGAGTTGGCTGATTTGTCAATTGGCTTTTCATGACCACGTCTGAGTATATCTTCGACCAATTTCTTTACCTGTTCAAACTCAATCATGAGCTGGTCCAGGCCTTCCTTGGTCAAAATAATATCCGGATCTTCACCAGATTTGATCTCTACGCGGTACAACTGCAGATCAACTGGTCTAAACTGGAAAGCATCCTTCAAACCATAAGCCAACCCCCAAAAGTATACTTCGTGACCGGCGGCAGCAAAAGCATTTTTAACTCGACCAATTTCGTCTTGGCTACTCTTGATACCAGCTCGGAGAGTGGCTGCTTGGCCAGTGTTCATTTTGACAATTTGACGCTGATGTTCGGTGACCAAATCTATAATTTCGGTAATTTCCGTTTGGAGTTGAGTGAATCGAGAAATTTGACTACCAATATCGGCCAATGAACTGCTAACCTCTTGCTTGTCTGAATCTGAAACCTCATTTTGAAGATAAATCTGCCTAGCCCGCGTTTCTAGAACCTGAATTAGACCACCAATATCAAAAACACATTGATCCAAATCAGTCGAGGCGATTTCTTGCCGAAGACCTTCAATCTTCTCCTGCAATTCGGAAAAAGCCTGCTCAAGCTGATCAGTATGATTTTCGTATTTATCTGCCTGCTCCTTGCATTCAGAAACGCACAAACGTAAAAATTCACAAAGCTCTTCAATAAATTTCTCCGATTCACTGGTAACAATGCGAGCTGACTCGGACTGGACTGTCTTGTTGGCCAATTCATCTGTTTGTCGATTGAGCTCATCAACCTGTTGTTTCAAGTCACTATTTTCTCGTAAAAGATCAATGACATAACTAACAATATTGGCCGTAAGACGCTCTAAGTTGTCTACTCGAGTACGACCAAGAGCCAAGAGCATGTCACGTAAAACAGAAACAAAACCCTTGGTACGAGGAATATCATCAAAACGAGTGGTATCCAGAAAGTGATCTGAAAGATATGCAGCTAACTTGTTGGCGGCTAGATTTTCATTCACTCGACCACTCACAATGTCTGGATGCTCTGCTTCATAAATTGGTGGGTTACGAGATTTTTTCCCGTGTTGAGACATATCTGCTCCTCCTTTTGTAAGGTACTGGTTCAATGGCATATCTTATAATAATTGCAAATGTTTGTCAACTCAACCGCGTTTACGGAATTACTTGAAAATATTAAAGGAATATGATAGACTAAACAAGAATCTAATTTATAAATTATTGAATATTTATGAAAATTACACGACAAGATCTACCAAAATCACAGGTAGAGCTAACAATTGAAGTATCAATTGAAGAATTAGCTCCATACGTTGAGCAAGCGATCAAAGAAATTTCGACAAAAAAACCAATCGCTGGATTTCGTCCGGGAAAAGTACCGGTAGAGGTGGCCAAACAACAACTTGGAGAAATGGAAATTTTGCAACATGCCAGCAATCAAGTAATTTCAAATACTTATTATCTTGCCCTAGAGCAGGAAAAGGTTGAAACTGTAGATCAGCCCAGAATTGATGTGATAAAATTGGCACCCAATAATCCATTTATTTATAAAGCAACCGCTTCAATGGCTCCAGAAGTAAAGCTGGCTGACTATCAAGAGTTGAAAGTAAATAAATCGGCTGAGGTTGAAGTCAAGGATGAAGAAGTCGCAACGGTAATTGAAGATTTGCGAAACATGAGAGCAACAGAAGCGGCCGTTGATCGACCAGTGCAAACAACTGATAAAGTTAATGTTGATTTTGAAACTTTTATTGATAAAATTGCTATCCCTGGAGGGAAGGCGGAAAAGTACCCACTGGTGATCGGCAGCAACAAAATGATTCCCGGATTTGAAGAGCAGGTAATCGGCATGAAAAAAGGCGAGGAAAAAGAATTTGACCTTACCTTTCCCAAAGAATATCACAATGAAAAAATCGCTGGGAAAAATGCTCACTTCAAAGTAAAAGTTGGTGAAGTGTTTGAAAGAGTAAAACCAGAAATCAATGAAGACTTTGCGAAAATGCTTGGACTCAAGACGATTGATGACTTGAAGAGCTCAATCAAGAATAATTTGAGACATGAAAGAGAACATATTGAAGGAGATAAAAAAGATTTGGAAATGATTAACAAACTAATTGAACAAACAACTTACGGCGACATTCCTGAAACTTTGATATCTGACGAAACTTATAAAATGCTTGAAGAATTGAAAGATAATATTGCCAAACAAGGTTTACGATTTGAAGACTATTTAGAACATTTGAAGAAAAAAGAGAGTGATCTAATGCTTGATTTTACGCCAGATGCAATGAAACGAGTAAAAACATCTCTAGCAATCAGAGAGATTGCCAAACAGGAGAAAATAGAAACATTAGAAAGTGAAATTGATGCAGAAAGAGACTTGACCTTAAATTCATACAAGATGAACCCAGCATTTGCTACTCAGATGGAACATTTGGAAAAAAATATTACATCAGAGGGTGCGCGACGATACTTTGAGAATGTATTGATCAATCGTAAAGTGATGGAAATGCTACGAAAGACAATTATTGAAGGGTATGAAGAGCATACTTGTGGGCATGATCATGGTGAAGAGAAGAAAGATAATTAAGACCTGCCGGCAGGCAGGGATTGAGTTTATTTAAGGAAAGAGATTAGAAAATAATGCAATATATACAAAAATGGCGCGAAAGCGCTGTTTTTGGTATACTTTATTATATTTATTAAGATAATAAGACTTTTATGAATTTTGATTCACCCATAGAGAAACCAACACATAACGAAACAACTAAATCACCAGAAAAATTGACCCTAGATAACTTGAAAGAGGTTGTTTTGGATAGAAAATAAATGTTAGTTAGCAGTGAGAAAACAATGGCTGACAAATGGTTTATGGTAGAGCTTGAAAGATTTGAACGTGATTATGAGGGGAAACCTAAACGATTGCCTTGTTTTTTCAGTATTGACGATAAGACTCTGTATTATGTAGATACAAAGAAACAAATTGTGGCTGTCCCAATGGGCGACCTGTTGACAAAAGATATGGCAACAAAGGTAATAGATACTGAATCAGCTCACGCTGCTTTATTTGATCATATTAGCAATTCACGTATACTTCGCTATGTTGTTTCCAGTCATACAAACTTGGAATCACACATGGTGCGATTGATAAATGAAGAAAAAACGGAAAAGATTAAGGCAAACCAAGAAAAAGTGGAACAAAATGAATTGTCTGCATTTGATGCTTAATTAATACAATAATTTTCTCTAAATATGAAACTAGGGGCACACGTATCAATAGCAGGAGGGCTGCCAAATGCGCCGGCGAATGCGGGCAAGTTGGACTGTGAGATTTTTCAAATATTTTCACGGTCACCAAGAGGTGGAAATCCGCCAGAAATAACGCCACAGGTAATCAAAGATTATAAAGCTGCAATGAAAGTGCATAAACAAGTTGGGTTTTATATACATTCGCCCTATTTTACCAATCTGGGGTCAGATAAAGAGCGGGTATATCGTGGGACAATTGAAATATTAAAACAAGAACTTGAACGGGGGAATAAACTGGGGGCGTCCGGAGTAATGTTTCACATGGGAAGCAGCAAGGATCTGGGCAAAGAAGAAACGCAAGCTCAGGTATTAAAAGGACTGAAAGAAATTTTGAAAGGATATTCAGGAAAAACAAAATTACTGCTCGAAAACTCAGCCGGAGCGGGAAATATAATCGGAGATGAATTTGAGGAATTAGCTTACTACATCAAACGAGTAAAATCACCAAACTTAGGGATCTGTCTTGATACTTGCCACATGTTTGCGTCCGGCTATGATATGAGAGACAAAAAAGCTTTGAATAAAACATTGAATGAGTTTGATAAATTGATTGGCTTGAAACATTTGATGGTGATTCATGCTAATGATTCTAAAACAGACTTTGAGTCCCATAAAGATCGTCATGAGATAATTGGCCAAGGATTAATTGGAAAAATCGGATTTGACGAGTTGGTCAATCACCCAAAACTAAAAAACGTAGATGTGATTGTAGAAACACCTGATTTGAAGGACGGCAAGGCAATAAGCTTGAAACTTTTACAAAAAATGAAAAAATAATAAAATAAGCAACGAATAGGTAAATACTACAATACTACAAATATATATAATTTTATTTACTGGTTGAGAGTTTTCGTAATATTTGTACTTTTCGTGAATAAATAACATAAATATGCCAAAGAAAAAACAACAAATCATTGACAGTGAACATCCAATGGAAAGAAAAATAAGTTTGAAGAAAATGTCTGACATTACCTGGAGAATTTTCAGAATAATGTCTGAATTCGTGGAAGGTTTTCAATTTTTATCTGATTTTCGCAAAGAAGTAACCATATTTGGTTCGGCCAGATTAGCCCCGGAGTCAAAGTGGTGCAAGGAAGCAGAAAAACTGGGTGAATTATTGGCTAAGGGCGGATATACGGTAATCACTGGGGGTGGGCCGGGAATAATGCAGGCGGCCAACAAAGGTGCATATAAGATTAGTCCCCATAAATCGGTTGGGCTAAATATACAGTTGCCAAAAGAACAAAGAATCAATCCATATGTCGGGCACGGAAAAGGTTTTTACTATTTCTTTACTCGAAAGGTCATGCTGGCGGCTTCAGCTCAAGCATATATTTATTTTCCTGGAGGATTTGGAACACTGGATGAAATGTCGGAAATTATTACATTAATTCAAACTGGGAAAATGCAAAAAACACCCGTAATCATTGTTGGTAAAGATTATTATACACCGCTTGTAGAATGGATGAAGCAGACCATGGGCCAGGAACATAAAACTATTAATCCAAAAGATATAAATCTTTTTCACCTGGTAGATACGGCTGAAGAAGTGATGAAATACGTAAGGAAATCGAAAGAAAGAACAATATTTTAGGCATTGAATCTCAAAGACTACAAACAATACTAATGTTTTTCTATAAAATAAAAAAGTCCGTTGATTAACGGGCTTTTATGTTATCTTACATCAATGCGTTGATAACGCTGCCAGAAAAACGTTTCCAGCCAGTAGTCGAAATTAGGAGTCATCGAAATCGTGCAAACAAGAATTCCAATAAAGTTCAGGACTACCCAACCAGCAATATCCGGAGTGATAAACATAAATACAACAGTAAGAATGAGAGTCAAGCCGGTAACAAAGTACAAATAAAGATTGTAAATGGAGCTCTCAAATCTAATTCGCTCCAGATATTCTGCTGTACGAGAACGAGCCAGCAAGAAGCTCTTGCTCAGACTAAAGATAATCAAGATGCCTGAAACAATCCAGACTACAACACCGACTTCTTGAAAAGTAGTTGAAAATGGTTTACGCAAAGCGTCAATGATCATTCCAATAATAATCAGAACTCCAGCCAATGCAACTTTGATGCTCCAAACGAAATAGGGATGCTTGTCCCAGTCACTGGCTTTACGCTTTTTTACATCCTGAATATAGCGACTGACCATGAAGCCAAAAAATACTAGCCAAAGTACTGGGTGCCACCACTGCATGATCATCCCTCCTCATCAACCTGGTTTGTTTGTGAAATCAATTCCACCACCTTATTTTTGATGCTATACTTCATAATAATGGTCCGACCAAATCCCATGATAGTCAAAAAGAATGCAATAAAACATGACGCCCACAGAATATTGCCGACGAGAGTACTTTCGGGCAAGAAGGCATAGACCATTAATGATAGCACTGAAACCAGCAAGCTGGTGGCCCAAAGATACAAATGAATTTTTTCTCGCTTTTCATCAATTTTTCCAAAATTAATTTTGTAAAAATCGGTCAAAGCAACATGAAAAATCTTCGGTTCAATCGCTTTTTGCGCGACAAGATCTTGGAGACCACTGATAAAATGTCGTGAACTGAAAAACTCGAATAGGATAAGTGCAAATGGTAGCAAAACTAAAGCCAACTCATCATAGATCAAACGAAAATTGGCATCCAATTGATGACCATTGAACTCAATTTCAGCAGAAATATACGCGACACTCAGAAAGCCGAGGACAATAGCCCAATGGACATAACGATAATTGATAAACAAAACGTTCTTTTTGTTAACAAAATCCATCAGAGCCCGACCAAGCACCACGAGAAATACAACCAGAAAGATGGTAGTGAATCCACTCATGTTTACCTCCATGTTGAGTTTACAGTTAACACTAACACAAACTAATCATATTGTCAACAAGTCCTACCAGCCAGTATTTCAATAATTTTTTGAATGATATACAATTGAATAAATATAATACATATGTCAAAAATTGCCATCTGCTCTGATTCTCATGATAATATTCCAAATATTGATAAATTTCTAAAATACTGTCACAATAACTCAGTTGAATTTATAATTCACTGCGGAGATATAACAACAAACGAGACCAAACAATATTTCACAAATAACTTTAATGGAAAAATTTACTTTATTGAAGGTAATGCCGACATAAATGAATCTACTACAGATTTAAGGAGAATAAATAAAAGAACAAACCGATTCCAAAATATCAAACATGATCCAGTCCCTTTTTTAGAGGATCTGATTGATGGAATTAAGTTTGCTGCATGTCATAAAAAAGACAAAGCCAAGCGATTGGCTGAAAAAAATTTGTATCACTTTGTTTTTTATGGACATTCCCATGTGCCATGGCAAGAAAAAATCAATAATACCTATCTAATAAACCCGGGAACATTGGCAGGAATGTTTACACCGCCGACATTCGCCGTATATAATAGAAGTAAGAGAAAATTAGATTTAATTCAAGTAAATGAACTATAACATATGTTAATCGAAGTTAATCCTCATGCACCAGAATATCCTAAAATAAAAAAAGTAGTTGATGAGCTCAAAAATAACGGTGTAATCGTATACCCAACCGACACTATTTATGGTTTAGGGGCAGATATTACCAGCAAAAAAGGGATAGAAAAAATTTATAAGATAAAACAAAAAAAAGCCTCCGGACTCACTTTTATCATTCATGATCTAAAGCATGTGGCCGAATATGCTCATGTTTCAGATTACGCTTATAAACTGATGAAACGACTATTACCCGGTCCATACACATTTATACTTAAAGCAACTAAAAAGGTCCCAAAAGAATTGATTCCAAACAAAAAAACCGTGGCGATTCGCATTCCGGCCAATTATATTTGTCAGGCGATTGTTAAGGAATTGGGACAACCAATTGTTTCAACCAGTGTAAATATTACTGGGGAACCATATTTTACTGATCCGCTAGAAATTGAAAAAAAATTTGGTAACCAAATTGATGCGATTGTTGATAATGGTCCCCTACCAAATGATCCTTCCACGGTAATTGACTTGACAACAGATGAACCGATAATAATTCGGCAAGGTAAAGGCGACATATCGGTATTTTGAAAACTGCCTATCAAAAAATCATTATTATTGCTACAATACACTTGTAGTAATTTTTATATATGAAAATAACAATTAAAGTCACAACGAATGCGAAAAAAGTCGAGGTTATAAAGCTTGACAGGGCAAATTATCAGGTAAAATTGGTTTCAACCCCAATAGAAGGCAAAGCAAATGCTGAACTGATCAAAATTTTGGCTAAATATTTCAACACTGCCAAATCGAACATAAATATTGTTCAAGGAATCAGAGCCAAAATTAAAATTGTTGAGGTTTTGGTTTGACTTTTGAGCTACATAATGTAAAAATTCAAATATCCCCTCTCACATAGGAGTATAAAAATGGTTATATGGCGCATAATTCTAATAATCATCGTAATGTTCCTTCTTGGGTGTGCTGTTGCTTCAGTGTTAAAAAGTGGTGGCTGTAGAGCTTGTTCTATTAAAAGTGGGTGTAGTTGGTTTGAGACCGCAGATCCTGATGCAACCAGTGCTTTTTAATAATATTTTCTGTGAAACAAGCAAATGATCGTCAAATGACGATTTTTTATTTTGCCTATTTTTAGAGCTATAACAACACTTAGTGTCGTAAAACATATCTTTAAAGTTTCACGTGAAACAATTTTGGCTAGATTTAAACAAATTTAAACTACCTGATAACTGACCGGAACTTATTACATTTTTTTTCTCTCATTACTTCGTGTAAACTTAACTCAGAATCAATCCCCTACAATATCACAAATAATAACTCAAACGCATATTTTATTCTGGCACTAAATCAATTATTAACAACTAATGGTAAAACACACCAAATATCACTAAAGTTTAACCAAAGTGCATTTTAAAGCAGTTTTAAACAAAAAATAGTCTTTTGTGTAGACTACTGTGTACAAATAGAGCAAAAATCATGAGTTATCATCATTTTATCCACAGATATTTGATATTTTACAGTCAGATTAAAGACTTTAATGATTATTAGAGATACTTAATTGCTCAAGAAAACAAAGTAATTAATTTCGAGATCTAGAACATAAACGTCCACTCTATAAATAATTTCTAAAATTTATCAAACTATGCATTGTCACTGGCGACAATACCGACTCTAAATGATAATCAATTTGAATATAATACAATTGGACTGATATGCCACAACAATTGGACTACTATAAATACCAAGCAATAACCCACTGAACAGATTATAGATATTTTATTATTTATTTTTTTGGTGATCCCACCAGGACTCGAACCTGGATCGAAGGCTTAGGACGCCCCTATTCTATCCATTGAACTATGGGATCTCAAACTTAAAAATAACTACAAATATTTATCAGAACAATTAATGCAACTGTAATATAATTAATAGCAGACCATAATCAAATGATCAGTCAGTAGGCTTAATTTCAAAATAAAGGTCACAGCTCTTTAAAGTTTCACGTGAAACAATTTTTAACCAAACTGAGTATTTCCGATCATTCCTGTTAGGAATAAGCTGCTAATTAGTGTCGTAAAACGAATTGTTATGCTAAAATAATTAAAAATACCTGCGTTAAAGCAGGTAATTGGTGAATTATAACTGGAATAGGCTTCTTTTCCAACCGTGGCCGAATGGTGTCCGAGGCCCACCTTCACTAAGGTTTTGGTGGGCAAGCAGAAACCATATGGTTTGATAGGCGTCTTGTCCTGCTTATGATAATATGGTGTCCGAGGCAGGACTCGAACCTGCGACCCACAGCTTAGAAGGCTGTTGCTCTATCCAACTGAGCTACTCGAACAAATTGGAAATCAATTAAAACTGGGTTTATTATATCTAGCCATAAGCAATAAGTCAATAAAAAACACTGCATAATATGCAATGTTACATCAGTGCAAATTGAATGTTTTCACCGACATCAAATACCAGGTCTAATTCTATCGTCTCCTAAGCTTCGGCAATTGTCATTTTACATATAATCTCTTGTTTGAGCTTTGAGATACTAACGAGCTAAATGCCCGTTCGGTTTAGGGCCAAAGCAAGATCTTTTTTTGCGGCCTGTTTGATAGGTTACATAATAAGCTTGTTTTTCCATAAGACCTCCTAGTCAAGGGGATTAGTAACTAAAATTTAATCTATTTCGGATTTTATGTAAATATGTATAGTTAACCTTTTAAGGTAACACTCTTAGCAGTTCTGGCAATTATCTGCTAAGTTTAATCTTCACCTGTAAGAGGC
>PFAP01000005.1:0-33951 GCA_002773615.1 Candidatus Falkowbacteria bacterium CG10_big_fil_rev_8_21_14_0_10_39_11 | reverse complement strand
GGCATTTAAAAGCCAAATTTTGGCAATTTATGCTGATGAGGGATATGATTTACTCAAGACTATTTAAGCTTAAATTATACTAGTGTAACCCTTGAAGGTTAACTGTACAAAATATTGACAAAAAATAAAATATTTGATATAATATTTGGTCAATTTAACAAATAGACCAAGTGGTAATATTTTATATCACACCACATGTGGCGTGGAGGTAACCATGCCCAGAGAATGGAAACAGAAAGATCCAAGAGATTTTGATTGGATGGAGCGAATCGGAAATTGGCTTGAACGAAACATCCTGTCATCCAGAAAACTTCTTCCAATTATGATTGTTTCAATGTTTGCATTTTTTTTCATGACATGTGTACTGCCATGGCTGACGCACCACAAGCAAATGATGGCCTATGATGAAATTACTGATCTGTATTCATCTGAATGTAAACTACAAATCAGCTGTGCCAATGCTCTTCGTGGCGAAGACAGCCTACGAGCGGCGTTTGTTGGATCAGATCTTTGCAGCGAACATCTTGCGGGACACGATCTTGAACAGCTTGTCAGTATGCTCGATGCAGTTATTTATAGTCTGCCGTGGTATGCCAAAATTTCTCACAACATGCCTGGAACCTGTTTGGTACCTGAGTACAGGCAGATGGCAGAAGGAGCGAAATACTGATGGCTGAGAAATCTACAGTCGAACGTTTTCACGAATATCCGGGGAAAGTAGGAACTGAAACTCCTAACAATGGCGAATCTGTGGTGTTTTGGATTGCACTGACTGTCGACTGCCAGACAACCACCGGAAACAATACAGGAGAGAATCATGTCAGAACCTTTTGACCAGAAGAAGCATCCGGAAGCTCTGCCGGGAGAAGATTGGATTGGAAATATTGGAAATCATCCATCTGAAGTGAATGAATATCAAAGAAGTGGCTTTAGAGTTGGGCAGGTAGCATATGACAACACTGGTAAGCCAATTAAAGGAATGAGACCGATTTTTAAATCTCAAAAACTAGGCTTGAATCTAGGAGACCCGGGATTCCGTTATAATCAGAATCAATTTTCAGTGCTAATAAAGAAAGCGCTGGCTGACTCTCTGGCAAAAACAACCACACCCCAAATCTCTGGTGGTGATAGAAGTGCCAATTTCAGTAGAATAAGGGATAAGGCAGCAAAGAAAATAAGCGACAAACAGTAATATGAACGACAAAGTCGTTCTTTTTTATTTTAGCTATCAGTAATTAGGGATCACAGAACGGTGAGAAAAAATAGTGTTTGTATTTAAATAAATAAAAAACCCGGCTCAGCCGGAATTGTTTTTTAATGGGGGAGTAGTAATTATCTTTTTTTCTTCTTGGTATTTTTTTTCGGTTTGGAGTCGCGACGAGTGCCATGAAAGGCAGAGTGAACATCCCGCAACTGTTGGTCGGTAATATGAGTGTAAATTTGAGTGGTGTTAATGGATGAATGACCAAGCATGGATTGAACAGAACGAATGTCAGCGCCGTTCATTAACAAATCAGTAGCAAAACTGTGGCGCAGAGTGTGCGGAGTGACTTTTTTGTTGATGCCAATAATTTTGGCGTACTTTTGAACGGTGCGCTCAATGCTGCGAGGAGTCAAACCGATATAATCTTTGGCCTCTATGACTTCTTTATCTCTAGCTTCAGCCGCTTTGTCGTGTCCAATAAAAAGAAATGGATTTTTGTCTTTGCGCAACTTCAAATATTCCGTGATCCAATAACGAGCTTGCTTGGAAATAAAGACCACGCGAATCTTGCCGCCTTTACCACGAATTGAAAGTTCGTCTTTTTTTAAATTGATATCACGTTGCAAGCCGGCCAGCTCGGAAACACGCATGCCGGTAGAGAAGAAGAGTTCTAGAATTGCTTTGTCACGAAATTTGATAACTTTCTTGGTGTCTGTTTTTAATGGAGCCTCCAAAATACTGTCCAAATCGCTGCCCTCGAGAAAAGCCACTTGGCGCTCCGGGAGGCGAGCGAGTTCAACCTTTTCTGGGACCAATGATTCGATATCGTGCTTGGCTAAATATTTTAGAAATGACCGAATCGCAATCAAGTGATAATTCTGGGTGCTTTTTTGAAGAATTTCTTTTTTATTATCTCTAAGACGATTTAGCCATAAACGATATTTTCGTATGAGCTCCAAGTTTAGCTTGTCTGGAGAATTGACCTTTTGTTCTTTTAACCAGCTAGCAAAACGCCGTAAGTAAAAATCGTAATTGCGTATAGTGCGCGAAGTTCGGCCTTTGGTAACTTCAAGGTCTTCGAGAAAGTTGGTGATTTGATTTTCAATTTTTGTTCGGCCCATATATGCAACTAATCAACTAATTAATGACGAATACTACGAATGTTATTTTTGAGTTTGGTAAACTCTTTAGATAATAAATCTCCATAAGACACTTCTCGATAACCATCACCCAAGTAATTATAAACATTAAACCGGGCTCCTGTTATTTTATAGCTCAAGTCTTTATGCAGGATTTTGCCTTCTGAACGCATTTGTATAATTTGTAGTATTTGTTTATTCGTTGCTTATATTTTACGACACACTTTCATAATACACAATACAGCTGTGGATGTAACAAAAAAGCCAGCTGGGTTTAACTGACCTAAGTAGAACAGGAGATATTATAATAAACACATTGTTCGTCGTAGCAAATCATTCCTTGGCCGCAAATCTCAACATTTCGTTCCCCATGAGTTAGTTCCGGGCATGTCTGATGGCAGGTGACAATGGGGTGATCAGATGAAAGGGTAAAATCATATGTAGAAATTAAGGTTCCAGAATCACCATCGTATGTTTGCCGTTGAGAAGTCTCCCCGGAATCACTGTAGCAACTAACAACGATAACTGAGCTTGCTTGACCAAACCCAAAGTTGTAATTGAAATCATAGTCATACTTACCAGACAAACACCAACTAACAACAATTGTCTTAGCCATCAAAGATTTGGCCTTGGCCGTCTTGCTATTATCAAGAAGAATCATTGCAGCCAGAAATACGACGGCCGCGATAACAATAACAATAGCAATTAGAACCTTTTTGTTCATGACGCCTCCTAGGTTAGAGCAATTTCAAATTACCATTTTGAATAAATTGTGTCAAATTGGCTAAAAATCTTTGGGCTATTGCCAGAATTAATTATTTATGCTAAAATAGACAAAGAATATAAATAATCTTCCCTGTGGAATACGCCTTGCCATTCTCGTAGAATACGAAGCGGTTCTGTGGAGGTAGGACAACGAATCTACGAATAATACAAATACTGCGAATGTGAATCTTAGACCAACATAATCTAAAATAAACATTGGTAGAATTCGTCATCAATTCGTGGATTGTTGAATCAAGTATGTTGGATCCAAAGAAAAAACAACGTATTATTGCCAAGTTTAAAACACATGACAATGATACTGGTTCGACAGAAGTGCAAATTGCGATCTTGACTGAAGAAATCAAGGAGCTAACCAAGCACTTACAGATGCACAAACAAGACCACTCATCAAGACGTGGTTTGTTAAAAAAGTTAGGTGAGAGAAAAAGACTTTTACGTTATCTGTACTCAGAAAATCCTGAAAGTTATACCCGTCTAGTGACAGAACTGAAATTGAAAATCTCAAAGAAAATTCAACAACGAGAAGAGGAAATCAAAAAACTTCTTAATGACGAAGAAGATGCTGAAAATGACATGAATGAAATTATTGAAACCGAAGAAGAAATCGAAGAATAAATTGTTATAATATGACGGCCTCTTCAGGGGCCGTTTATATATATTTAAATTAATTATTATTAAGTCCAAACGTTGGTCATCAAACATATAGGCTATAAAAAACAGCTTTGAGCTTTAAGCTTTTAGCAAGGTAGGGAAATCCCGAACCAATAGTCTGGAGTTTGATGATCAAAGGACGACATGCACTTATGAAAAAAGATAAGTACACCCTTGATTGGGCAGGCAAAACGCTCACTATTGAGCCAAATGTTGTAGCCAAACAAGCAAATGCAAGCTGTATTGTTTCTTATGGAGAAACGGTCATTCTTGCGACAGCAGTAATCAACAAAGAACTTCGAGAAGGAACCAGTTTCTTTCCATTGATGGTTGATTACGAAGAAAAAATGTATGCAGCCGGAAGAATTAAAGGATCACGTTTTATTAAACGTGAAACCCGGCCAACTGACGAGGCTATTCTCACAGCTCGTCTTATCGATCGCGGTATTAGACCACTTTTCGATGAACGAATTCGGAATGATATTCAAGTTATCATTACAGTGTTACAACATGACGGTGAAAATGATCCAGATATACCATCAATTTTTGGTGCAGCTGCTGTGTTGCACATTTCTGATATCCCTTGGGCCGGACCAATCGCCGGAATTCGCGTCGGACAAATTAACGGTGAATGGGTTTTGAATCCAAGTTATGAAGCCAGAGAAAAATCTGACTTTGAGCTAACTATTTGTTTCCATGATGACAAGATAATCAATATTGAAGCGGGAGCAAATGAAACTGATGAAAAAACAATGCTTGAAGCATTTAAATTTGGTCAGAAACATATCAAAGAGCCGTTGAAACTGCTGGAACAACTTCGAAAGGAAGTTGGTAAAGAAAAAATGGTAATCAGCGTGAATGGACAAGAAGATGACGAGGAGTTGGATAGCAATCAAAAGGCCAGCCAAAAAGAAATCGAAGCCTTGACGGTAGAAGCCAAGGAATTTGCAGCCAAAGGAATCGACAAATATCTGTTTAATGTTCCGGTTGGAACAAAACGGGACAGAAAAGAAAAGGTTTACGCGCTAAAGGATGAATTGGTAGAAATGCTTAAGAAAAAAAATGTCGGAAAAGATAAAATTAAAAAAATCCTTACTTTCTTTGATGATTTCATTGAAACAAGAGTAAGTGAGGCAATCATCAAGGACAAAAAACGTATTGATGGACGAAATATCACTGATGTCCGAGAAATAAAGTCAAAGGTTGGCTTCTTGTCTCGACTTCATGGTAGTGCTTTGTTTGATCGAGGTGAAACTGAAGTCATGTCAATTGTAACATTGGGTTCTCCCGGTGATGAACAATTTTTAGACGGTATGGAGTTGACTGGAAAAAAACGATTTATGCATCATTACAATTTCCCGCCATATTCTGTTGGTGAAGCAAAACCTATGCGTGGTGCTGGACGGCGTGAAGTGGGACATGGGTCACTAGCTGAAAAGGCTATCATGCCTGTTTTACCAAGCAAAGAAGATTTTCCATATACTATCCGAGTTGTGTCTGAGGTCTTGAGTTCAAACGGATCAAGTTCGATGGCTTCCACCTGTGGTTGTTCACTCAGCCTCATGGATGCTGGTGTACCAATCAAAAAAGCGGTTGCCGGTGTCGCGATTGGTCTAGCAAGTGATGACAAGGGAAACTATCGGGTTATCACCGACATCCAAGATCTTGAAGATGGCAAAGGTGGAATGGACTTTAAGGTTACTGGTACAGATGAAGGTATCACAGCGATTCAAATGGATACAAAAACTACCGGTGTGTCACTAGAAATAATCGAAGAGTCGTTAAAACAAGGTAAGGATGCTCGCATCGAAATTCTAAAAGTAATGAATGAGGCGATTGCAAAACCAAGAGAAGAAATGTCTCCATACGCGCCAAGAATTGAAACGATTAAAATTAGTCCTGATAAAATTCGAGATGTCATTGGCCCGGGTGGTAAGATGATTAATGAGATCATTGATAAAACTGGTGTGGCGATTGACATTGAAGATGACGGAACTGTATTTGTCACCTCTATATCGGCCGATGGAATGAAAGAAGCAATCCAATGGATCAAGGATCTAACTCAAGAGGCAAAGGTTGGTAAAACCTATGATGGTAAAGTAGTTAGAATCATGGACTTCGGCGCTTTCGTCGAAATTTTCCCAAATCAAGACGGAATGGTACATGTCTCAGAAATCAGTAAGACGGAAAGAGTCAATGATATCAACAAGTACTTGAAGGTCGGTCAGGAAGTCAAAGTTAAAGTCCTCAAAATTGATGACACGGGTAGAGTAAGTCTATCAATGAAACAAGTGTAAGATATATAAAAACCCGTCTCTCGACCAGCTCGAGACGGGTTTTTTGTTTGATCAGCTCTTCGCGAAGGGTTGACAAATTGATAAATTCTCAATAAGATATAATATCCGTAAACAAAACAGCGGGGGATGATATGCATCCAGGATTTCTGGTTATGCTCGGATTGTTTATTGTAGCTTGTTTTTTGCACTAAGCAATAAACAAACAAATATGGTCACGAGCCATAAAGTATACAATCGACCTAGTGCTCGCTTTTGCGCTCGGATATTTCCTATCAAATGACGATGGTATTATCACTTTGTCATCGGTACTTGGTATCTCTTTTGGACTGGTGATTGGGACATTCATAGGATCCAAATTGAATAATCGGAGTTTGAATAAATACGACTTTTTTGGAGTAAGCCTTCAAGCAATGATGCTGACATCAATGTATTTACTGACTAACTAAAAACACATGAAACCATGTGTCTTTTATTTTTTTCAAATACCCGAAGAAACAACGAGAATAAAACATTGATAAAGCTCGGTTATTTTGCTATAATATAATAAATTATCTCTGCGGGATGACGATTACATCCTTGGCGTATAATTTACTAAATCGATTT
This sequence comes from Candidatus Falkowbacteria bacterium CG10_big_fil_rev_8_21_14_0_10_39_11, assembly GCA_002773615.1. Classification (GTDB taxonomy): domain Bacteria; phylum Patescibacteriota; class Patescibacteriia; order UBA11705; family UBA11705; genus UBA11705. The sequence goes on along the minus strand of PFAP01000005.1, from coordinate 27,271 downwards.
AATTTATATAAACTTATTATTTTATGACCTGGACAACATTAATACACAATGACTGGTTTCAGTTAATAGCAATTTTAATTGTGGCACTGATTGCCGCTAAGATTGTTAAGACTATTCTGGTTAGTGGTTTACGTTCCGCTACAAAAAAAACCGAATCTGATTTTGATGATGTTATTATCGACATTATCAGCCGACCGCTTTATTTGACCACTTTTATTCTTGGAACCCATATTTCTCTATTGAGCTTAAATATTGTCAATGGCTATCATGCACTGGCCAACAAGCTATTCTTTGTGGCTTACGTTTTGTTGATCACGTATGTACTGGCCAGAATTTTCAGTAAACTTTTTAACAGTTGGTTTAAGAAAAAAAGACGCTTGGAAACGGCGCCTAAATTGGTATCTCGGCTAATCAACATTGCGGTTTATCTAGTGGCATTAATTATTATTATGGAATATTTTAACATTGAAATATCACCACTAATTGCCACATTAGGTATTGGAGGCTTGGCTGTCGGTTTGGCTTTGCAGGATACGCTATCAAATTTCTTTTCAGGAATTCAAATTATTTCTGATGAACCGGTAAAGGTGGGTGACTTTGTAGAAATTGGGACTGACATAAAGGGTACGGTTTCTGATATCGGGTGGCGATCGACGAGAATAAAAACCATGGGAAACAATGTAGTCACAATACCAAATTCAACAGTAGCCAACAGTATCATAACCAACAACTCCATCGGAGATCCACAACAATCTTTGTTGGTTCAAGTCGGAATTAGTTACGGTGAAGACCTGTCTAAAGTAGAAATGGTGACTAATGAAGTAGCTAAAAAAATCCAAGAGTATGCACCCGGAGCAAAAAAAGGTTATGAACCGTTTATCCGCTTCCACACTTTTGGAGATTCTAATATTAACTTCACGGTAATTATGCGGGTTGAGGATTATGTGTCTCAATACTTGGTAAAACATGAGTTTATCAAAGCGCTCAAAGCCAGATATGACAAAGAAGGAATTGAAATATCTTGGCCAGTGAGAAAAATTGTTAATGAAAAATAACTTGCACTCGGAAATTTGAAGTCGGATTTTGAATAATTTACAACAACGAATAAATAGACTACAATAAAATAAGCATTTACATATTGTCACTCTGAGGTGCTAGGGCACATAATCTCGCCTTTTAAATCCTCGAAGGGTGGCAATTTTAATTTTATTTGTTATGAAGATAAAAATACTACTAATTGTACTGGGAATCGTCATTGGCTGCGTTGCGGTCTTGGTTTTAATTGTAGACCACAAAGATACTTTAATTAATCAAATGCCCGGTGATATTACGGTTTACTTGCATGCAAAAAATAGTGATTGGCAAAATTTGAACCGACACCGACCCGAGGCAATTATATATTTGGTGGCAGAAACCGGATTGGAGACTGATCAAGTAAATCACCTGTTTGATAACAGCAACATGGAAACGGCCATCATACAAAGAGAAGATAAAAACTGGTATTTTGTTCAAGAAAAAAGTGCTTCAATTGAAAGTTGGTTGAAAATAAATAACATTCCATACTATTTGAATAATGAAACTGTTATTTTTCCACTAAAACAAAGTGGTTTGGGTCAGATATCGGCGAGCCTTAAGGACAAACTGGTAATAAAACCGCGATTGTTTGACTTTTCTGATATAAAAATCTATATCTCTGGTCAATCTGTTGATATTATTCCGTCAGCTATTATGAACCCTGAAAATACTGAGCCCTTTTGGGGATATTTGAACTTTAAAAAAGAAAAAATAAGGATAGTGACTACACTTCAGGCACCCAAATTGAATAAAAACACACCTTTACCACGTTATTTTCAAGCAAATATGAGTCTAGACAATATTAATCCCGCAACTTATTTGACCCAAAATGTAAGTTATGTGCCAGAAAATCTGGATTATTTGCTACTAAAAAACATAAATGAAAGTATGAAGTATCAAAAATTTGATAATGCTGATAATAACCTATCTATAATATTGATTCCAGAGCCTCAAAAATCAATTGATGAGCTTCAGACAGTAATATCTCAACTGATGGCTAAAATTTATCCATCAAAAAAGCGAATAACACTGCCAGATAATTCTAATGCTGTCCACCTGATCGCTGATCCTGGTAAATTTGAATTCGAACTGATTGAAAATACATATCAACTTGAAATTGAGGACACAAGCATCTATATACAGGAAATTCCTCATGAAAACGGTCAGAATGAAATTATAATTACGCTTGGTAAGCCAATCAACTATTTCTTTAGTCTGAGTGGAGTCTTTAAATCAATGCCTGATGGCTGTGATCGATTGGATCATGATTTCGCCTGGTTTGATCTAAAGAGAGATACTAACATGTATTTATCATCAACAATATTCAATAACTTGAGTGTTTGTGTAGACTAGTGTAGACAAAAATGGGGATAAAGCTGTGGTTAATAACATGTTATCCACAGTTTTTTTATACACAAAAAAACTGAGCTGTGAACAAAATTAGATTATTTTCATTATGTTTTACAGTAAATGAGCTATTTAAGCTGACCACACCATTGAAAATAAGGCAAATATGTGATATAATTATGTCAGTAGGATGGTTAACTAACCACAAGTCCTACGAACACATAATTTGTTCTTTTTGTTCTTTCGCACAATTCCACATTTCCCCACAAAAAAACCTGTAATTTCTTCTTCTGACAAATTCATTCGACAAAAACAAAAACAAAATTCTATTTGGCTCTTGTCTGCGTGACTTGAGGGCCAGGAAGAGGTTTTACTAGGTAAAAAATTAGTGAGCTTTTAGACGTTTGCACTGTCTTGATCCATCCGTGGACCTGAGACGGACAAACATCTTCGTTCGCTCAAGGGGCGTCTAGCCATTAACTAACTGTGTAATAACACATCGGGCAGAAGACGTCCCCTTTGTTTTTAAATCATTTATAAAAACCAATACAACATTTCTTCACTTTAAGACAATATTGACATAATTACTAATTTTTTCTATAATTTGTAATCAAGTCTGCTACAGTGGCAGGCCTGGTGACAACCCCCAAAACCCAGAAAATGGGAAGGGCGGAACAGATGGACAACAGACTCGGTGCGATGGCCTTCTATAACCCCAATGGCTTTGTGCCTGCTTTCAATCATGCAAAGGCTTTTGCTGGTGATGGCGGTCATGTTGGTACAATGCTGGACGTAGTGGACGCCAGGCTGGCAACGGAGCCGAGTATGGCTCCTTGGCAGCAATACTACACCACCATGTCGGCAGAGTATGTCGGTATCTCACGAAGTGGTGAAGCGATCGTCATCGTGGCTCACGGTATCGGACCGATGGCTACTCTGGACGGAGTGCTGAAGGCCTACAGCTTTCAGTTCAAAGACAAGTCTAGAAATCGACATGGTGGTCGAATTACCAAAAATGAGTTTCTCCGACTCGAAAGTGGCTACTATGGGGATGTTACAATCATTCCGTTGGCAGAAATCTGGGCTCGTCGACCGTATCAGTTCAGTGGTCACCCGATCACTCGAGTAGAGCTGGGAAACGAGCCGCTCTGGCAGGCTCGACTGGGCCCACGCTGGAAAGAGCTCTGCCGCAAGCAAGAAGCAATGGCTGACAAGTGGTCTATGAATGAGGGCAAGGAACCCTACTTCCTGCCATGCGTTATATCCATGGACTGTACGACGAACTGTAGTTACGCCAGCTCAAGAATGTTTATCCACCACCTGAGTCAAGCTCCAGACACGGCGATCGGACACCTGCTCAGCACCGGCAGCTTGGGTGTAAATCACCATCAGTATTGGGGACAAGACTATGAAAATGACATGGAATTTCGGAGCAGCCTGACCCTGGATGTCAACTGCCACGACTGGTGTGATGGTACTCGAATGATCGGTGTTCGCGCCGAACAGGTCGAAGACATTCACCCTGGTCTCCCTGATCATAACGACCTGGTTAAGCGGCATCTCAAGAAGCTGCTGATCCAGAATCCGGGAGGAACGACCAATACCAGAATTGGATTTCACCATCTGATTCAGGTCGGTGATAGGCTGTTCTCGGATTATCCCAAGAAGGGAGACTCCATGGACAGTCATGAACCGAAATTCCTGGTGACAAGCGCAATGGAACTCCCTGGAGGACCAAAGATCTTGACTACCGAGATTACTGGCTACTACGGACTTTTCACCTACCCCGTTAGTGAAGTACGAAGAATGGCGCCGCCGGATGCCAATGCCTACATGATCGACAACCCAAATTTCGAGCTGGTGGATGAGGGAAGTCCGAAGAATCACACGGCAGAAGTAACCTTCTTCCGTGTGGAGATCGACACTTCCATGCGAGTGATGAAAAGGGCGGAGGTGTATCGTGACTTTGACTTGATGATGGCACTGGTTGACTAAAAATTAACGAATATCCTTGACCGTTCAAAATGGACGGTTTTTTGACACATAAAAATATCGGCGCAAAACCTATTTACAAAATTAACATTTTCCATTATACTGGTCTTATATTAACATTATTAAGAAACTATATGGCAAAGAATACAAAAATTACCTCAAAGGATTTAGATGAAATAAAAAATAGTCTAATGACAGAAAAAAAACACCTTGAAAAAGAACTGGAAAAGATTGCTGTCAAAAATCCAAATACTGATGATGATTACGAGGCAAAATTTACAGATGTTGGCAGTGACGAAAGTGATAATGTGTCAGAAGTGGCTCAATATTCTTTGGACAAATCGCTGGAACAAACGCTAGAAAAAGCCCTAAGAGATGTAAACAAAGCTCTTAGCAATTTAGATAGCAAAGACTATGGCCAATGTAAATACTGCAAGCAACCAATCGATGTGGCTAGACTCAAAGCTCGTCCAACTTCAAGCGCTTGTGTCACATGTAAAACAAAATTAAAAGCTTTATAAATGTTGTTATCTCCGCGTTTATTTCGACTCAATCGAGATAAAAAAAATATTTTTTTCTACTACCTGGCAGCATCATTGGCATTACTGGTCATTGATAGGGTCAGTAAACTGTCTGCACTTGAAAAACTCCAGGACTCTCCCGGAGTTTTTGTTGATTTGGGATCAAAGATAACTGTTGGACTGAAGCTTTCCCTCAATCAGGCTCTAGCTCTCTCCATCCCAATGCCGCAATGGCTGATAATCGGCCTGTCTGTGTTTTTTTTATCATTAATTGGGTTCGTAATTTCCAAGTTGGTAGATAAAAATCAAATGCACTTGGCCGGCTGGTGGTATTTGCTTTTGGTCTTAGCGATCAGTAATCTTTATGATAGAATTATATATACGGGGGTGATCGACTTTTTATCTGTGAATATAAATAATTGGTACTCAACCATATTCAATTTTGCGGATGTGGTAATTGTGGTAACGATCATGGTGATAATTAAGACGTTAATAACAAATCAGAAATAATCAATAATAAATTACAAATAAAACAAATAATCGTAAACCGACAAAGACGACTAATACTACAATTATCTTTGCTGGTTGGTAAACAATTTGTAATTTGGTAATCAATATGAATAAAAAATTGAAATATAGTCTCTTTTTTTTACTACTTGGTTTTTTGGCTGTCACTTTTACACTAGTAAATGCGGCACCCACTAAAGAAATTGAGGTGGTAATGTTCGTGGGTGAAGGATGTCCTCATTGTGCCAAACTGAAAGAAGCCTTTTCCTCATTGCAACAGTCTGACTTCCCACAAGCGCGGCTGATCGAGTATGAAGTTTATCATAACACCGACAATCAACTACTCTTTGCTCAATATGGCAAAGTATTTGGGGTCAGAACTGATGGCGTGCCAATAACTTTTATTGGTAATGAAGTAATTGACGGGGAAAATGTTGAAGCTCTCCGTGATGAACTAAAAAAATGCAGCCAAGTACCCTGTCCGACACCAACACAACTATTCGAAGAGAAAAAGAAGGACTTGGATCTAACAGAAGTAAACACCACACCAGCGAACCAAGACAATTATACAGCCATAGGCTGGGTGGTAATTATCATGATAGTCTTGATTATCTTCGTGGTTGTAATTACACAAATGAAGGGGAAGTCAAATAAGCAGAAATAACGAGTTGCGAATTTACCCATGCACCATAAAAGTATAGAACACAACGAATTGACTAATTTGCGAATTAATGAAATAAGATTTTACTAATTACCCTCTCATATATGACAACAAGTATTGCGTTGCCGGCAATAATCGGGGCGGCCATGGTTGATTCGATCAATCCGTGCGCGTTTGCTGTTTTAATTTTTTTGTTAACTTATTTAATTGCGTTAAAACTGAAGCAAAAGATACTACTAGTTGGTGCGGTTTACATATTGACGGTTTATGTTGTCTACTTCTTAGCCGGCTTAGGTTTATTGTCAATCTTGGCTTCAACTTCAATCACAGCCTGGATATATTATTTAGCTGGGGGACTGGTAGTTTTGCTGGGATTAATTAATATCAAAGACGTAGTGTTGAAAAAAGAGGCTACACTTAAAATCCCAACCAGTAAAAAGGCGGTAATCGAAAAATGGGTAAAAAAAACTTCTGTTCCAGCAGCAATAATTCTAGGATTCCTGGTTTCGGCTTTTGAACTGCCTTGTACGGGAGGCATTTATCTGGCGATATTAACTGTCCTGGGTCGAGAAGGATTAACTTTCAAGCCGATTGTCTATTTGATGATTTATAATCTATTCTTTATTCTACCTTTAATTATAATTTGGTTGATTATCTATTTTGGAAATACGTCAGAAGAAATAAGCGGGTGGTATCAAAAAAACAAAAATGTTCTACGACTTATAATGGGTGTCGGAATGGTCGTTCTTGGTGCGTTGATGTTGGGCGGAGTGATTTAGGTTTTACAAAATCATATAAGATAAAGTTTTACAAAAATTTGCCCCCAAACCATACTTGCTGACAAGTGATTTTATTTCACATATAAGTTCTGGAGATTATCGTATCACTATGAGAGAGAGCCTAACAAAAAATGTTTACAATCAAATACTGTCAGAATATAATTTGGGTGAGCTAAAAAAATCAAAAGTCTTCACTCACGGAAGTGTACAGACAAATGTATTGCTTCAAACCCAAAAAGGATCAGTAGTATTGAGATATTATAAAAGCAGATCAAAAAAATCAGTTGAGTTTGAAATTAATCTGATTAAATTTTTAGTAAAACATGAATTTCCGTGTCCAGCTCCAATAAAAAATAAAGCTGGTAAGTTTATTGGATCCCTGGAAAACAGATCTTATGTTATTTTTGAATATATAGACGGTGTACATCTGAAAAAACCGAGTGAAGTACAAAAAAAGCAGTTGGTGCAAAAAGTAGCAGAATTACAAAACATAGTGGGGAAGTATTGTCCGCCAAACAAAGGAAGTCGGTGGAATTATAATGTAAAACTTTGTAAAAAGTTGTCACAGAGCAAAGCCAAGGAGCTTGGGACTAAAAATGCTAAAGAAAAATTGAAATGGTATCAGGCGGCGCTTGGAAATTTGCATCTGCCCAGTAATTTACCAAAAGGGGTGTGTCATTGTGACTTTCACTTTGCGAACATTCTGTTCAAAAATAGTAAATTCAAAGCGTTGATTGATTTTGATGATGCCAACTATACATACAAAATATTTGATCTGGCTGCCATAATGGATCCATTTGTATCTGCCTTCAATCATAATACATGGAAGAAGTTCAAGAAAGATCAAAATGTTTTCAACTTTTCCGAAACAAAGAAAATCGTGGCCCACTACCAAAAATATCGGCCATTGAATGACAATGAAAAGCGACATTTGTTCGATGTATTCAAGCTGGTAATCCTCATCTACTGCCTATGGAACTTTTTCGAAGGAGAGGCAAGTGATTTCTTTGAAAGACGGAAGATTGAATATTTGGATAGTCTTGGGAAGGAAATTTTTTATCAGGAAATCTTTATGTAAAGCGCGCTGGAAACGGGCTTTTTTGATATCAAAAAAACAGCGCTCATTAGCGTTGTTTTAATCTTCAGACATGTTGAACTGGGAACTGGTGTCGATGTTGTTCTGATCTTCAAAATCGCTAGCGACATGCAGGAGTTTATCCATTTCACGAGAATTAATTACGACCGACACGATCGGAGTTTGCGGATCTTGGCCGGGAATAATTAGAAAGTTCAAAACAAACAGGACTCGAGCGGCCAAAATCACATCAAATCCCACCAAGTGAATCGGCAAAAAATCATTGAGTTCTGGCGTCCCCTCTAATTCTGTTTCGAGGCAGGCCTGTCGTTCGAAATACTCATCGTTGATTTCGATTCTATATTTGAACATCCAGCCTCCTTTGGTGACTGTATCCATGCATTAATATTATATATTATTGGCTGTTTCGTCAATTTGATGGAATCATTTTTCAAAAAAACAGCGCTCATTAGCGTTGTTTTAAATTTTAAACGATATCTGAACGAAAAACTCTTCGATGTTCGGTCGGGAAGAATCGCTGTTCGATCCAACGTAGAGCCATCAGGCTAAGAAAGAAACTTCCTAGTAGAATGAAAAAATATATTAGAGTAACTGCGTCGTTCTCCGGCAAATAGACGTTGTAATAATAATTCCAGTCATACCCGACCTTGGCGAACTTCGTAGTCAGAAAATAGAAAACGCTACCAAGTGCCAAGCAAATCACAGCGTAAATGACAATGAATGACAAGAGATACCGCGAGAGGACTCCCATAACGCCCCAGAAACCTCGAACTGGCTGTGTCATGCTGACTCCTGTTTTCCAGATTCCTCGTTATTTTAGGTTAAATCATTGGGATTAATCTTTACTCCAGACTTATCATTGATGATCTTCAAAAGTAGGACAACCAAAGACATTTGTTCCTGGCCACATAAGCCAAAGTAGTGAATGGAGTGCACTCGGTCAGGATTGAGGCTGGCAAACTTGTTGGCCGCCAAGACGTCTTTTTCTTTCAAATGTGCCACGACGATAATTGTCTGTTTTGTTTCTTCAAGCAGACGCTTGGCGTTCTCAATTGAGTCAGTCACAGCAATGTCGGCTTCAACTTGCTCAGAGGAAACCGGCTGCTCGACAGAAATGGCACCAAAGGCAGAAAAAACCTGAGCGATGGCCATTTTTAGCGGTTTACTCGACGCTGGTCGAGAAAGATCGACATAAATCGTGAGTTGACTCATATTGCCTCCGGCTGGTGGTGGGGTAGGACAATATATGTTACCATCTTAATTTGATTCTGTCAACAATAGGGCTAAAATAACTAATTGTGATAAAATAGTAGTAATTATTCTAATTATACTAATCATACAAATTAATCCAATCTATTTATAAGAATAAAGGTACGAATTGGCTGTATTAGTAAATTGAGGATTAGATATTTTTCATAATAATTATGCGCCAAAGGATGTATCCGTCTTCTGGCGAAAATCAATCAGTTCAAACGGAATAATTTAATTACATTTTTTTCGACATCATGATTCACAAAGTATTTTCTGTCACCCACAGAGGGCTGGATGGCCATCTAGTAGAAATTGAAGCTGGCATCTCCTATGAAATGCCTAATTTTATAATTGTTGGGTTGCCAGATGCTGCGGTACAAGAGGCTAAAGAACGGGTGAAGCATGCACTGATCAATAGTGGTTTTGCATTTCCTAAAAGGAGAATAACTATTAATTTAGCTCCGGCTGATATAAAAAAAGAAGGTCCGGCATTTGACCTCGCTTTGGCGCTGTCGATCCTGATGTGCAGTAATCAGATGAGTGTTGATTTGAGTAAATCTCTTTTTGTGGGTGAGCTGGCTCTAGATGGTAGTCTTAGACCGACAAAAGGAATATTGCCGGCGGCGATCTTTGCCAAGAAGCACGGCTTTGGAAATATCTTTGTACCACCGCACAACCAAGATGAAGCGGCACTGGTTAGTGGAATAAAAGTAATTCCGGTACCAGACCTCAAATCAGTGGTCAATCATTTGAATCAGATAAGTATAATTAATGAAACATTAAGAACTAAGGTTGGCCAGCAAAAGCAAGAATACGACTCGGACATGAAATATGTAAAGGGACAAGACCAAGCAAAGCGGGCACTAGAAATTGCAGCGTCTGGGGCTCATAACATTCTGATGAGTGGACCGCCGGGATCAGGAAAAACTTTGCTGGCTAGAACGTTGCCAACAATTTTACCGGAGCTAAGTGATGAAGAAATTTTGGAAGTCACTAAAATATATTCAATTGCTGGTTTACTCAGCAGAGAACAACCCGTGATAAAAATTCGGCCATTTCGAGCACCACATCACAGCAGCTCCGGAGTAGCGCTTGTCGGTGGAGGAACCAATCCTAAACCGGGAGAAATATCTTTGGCTCATCGCGGAATTTTATTTTTGGATGAACTACCGGAGTTCCCAAGATCTGCACTGGAACATTTGAGACAACCATTGGAAGACGGAATCATTGCAATTTCCAGAGCCCAGGGAACGTTCCAATATCCGGCTAGGTTTATATTGGTGGCCAGTCAGAATCCATGCCCCTGTGGTTACGCCACTGATCCGGAAAGAGAATGTACTTGCAGCATGAATCAAAGAATTCAATACAAAAAAAAGATTTCTGGACCGCTCCTAGATCGAATTGATCTACATATGGAGGTGCCAAGAGTCCCGATTGAAAAAATCCAAACTGATGAAGAGGCTGAGTCGTCGGCGACGATTAGAGACCGAGTAAAAATTGCTCACGACATCCAACACAAACGGTTTGAAGGTTTAAACATTAATTATAACAGCGAAATGAGGCCGCAAGATTTGAATCGGTTTTGTGAACTAAACCATGATACCAGAAAACTACTCAAACAAGCGGCAGAAAAAATGCACTTAACGACCAGATCGTATTATAGAATCATTAAACTGGCCAGAACAATTGCTGATTTGGAACAAAATCAAAATATTGAAACTAAGCATATTGCAGAGGCGCTGCAGTATAGACAGCAAAGCTAGCTCTTGGTAAATTGGTAATTAGTAACTGGTAATTAATACTGAGTGGGAATTGTAACAGCCGATGAAAATATAAACCTGCGTGTTTCACTCAGGTTTTTGAGAATTCGATTATTGCAAGGTTTCAGCAAAGGTTGTTCAAATTACTTTACGATAAACTGTAATTCACCAACCTTCCTACCTGCCTGTTAGTAATAAATTTACAAAAAACATAGGTTTGTTATAATTAACGTATATGAATAATACAAACAAACAAACAGAAACGGAAAACTATGACTGGGATATAAATGAACTAAAAAGACTTTTTCAAGAGGCAAAAAAAGCCGAAGATGAAGAAAAAAAACAAATGATGGACACACAATGTCAACCAGTTTTAAATTCCTAGAAAGGCAGCATGTATTACTTGATACATGCATTCTAGCAAACGCACTAAAGTATAGTGAATCTCAATATTTTGATGATTTTTTTAATATTCTAAAAAGTAATCATGCGACACCTGTGATTAATGAGTTTGTTCAATTTGAATTTTTGCGAGGCTGTAAAACAAAAAAATATTCTAGCAAAACTAGCCGTTCTAAATAAGCTATCAGAGGCTACACTTCCACTAATGCCCAACATTTATAAAAACGCAATTGAAATATCAAATATTTATTCAAATAAGAGTAACAATGGGATTTCTTTTGTTGACTGTTACTTATCAGCCTTTTTAAAACTTCATTCTAAAACTTTATTATTGGCAACAATAAACAACAAAGATTTCCCACAAATCATCCACGACAGACTAAATGTTTTGACAATTGACACAAAGGAAGAAATTATCAACATTGGCTTTTATAAATTTAATGAAGACAGCTTTAATCAGCACTATAGTTCAATCAGATAAACAAAAACCGCGCTTAGAAGCGCTGTTTTTATTTGAATATTTTTTTACTGGATGTAACTTAGTGGGTTCTTCTTCACGCCGTTAACGCGAACTTCAAAGTGAAGGTGGGTGCCGGTAGACCAACCGGTAGTACCCATCATACCCAAAGACTGGCCGCGAGAAACGGTTTGACCCTGAGTGACGTGAAATTTACTAAGGTGAGCATACAGGGTTACAATTCCATTACCATGGTCGACCATAACCATATTTCCGTAACCATTCCCCCAACCGACACGGGTAACGACACCGGCATCGGCAGCCAAAATCGGTGAACTATAATCACCATCAATATCCAAACCGGCATGACGCCAACTAAAATACTGAGTAATCACGCGCCAAGTTGTTGGCCAAACCATCTTCCCGGTACCAACCGATGATCCGCGAGGTGCGGTCTCCAGAGTGGTGGGTTGCAGAATCTTGGACAAACTAACATCAGGAATAGCAGCATATTGGTTGGTGCTACGAGAAACAATGGTTGGTGCTGGGCGTTCACCACCTGGGATAATTAAATCCTGACCAATCACAATCTGACCATCTTCGGATAAGTTGTTATAAGAGGTAATTTTTTCTGATTCCACACTATATTTCAGAGCCAAGCTTTGAACCGTATCACCACGAGCAACTTGATGCTGTACGCCGCTCACGGGCAAAACGGTTAAACTCATTCCGGGTTTAATAACACTGCGTTCAGTTAAATTATTTGCCCACAGAATGGTATTAATACTAACATTATATCGTTTGGCAATAGTTGAAATCGTTTCGCCCGAAGCCACATTGTGCTCTACTGTTTGATTGCGAGAGGCAATAGAAATTTCGGTTTCAGTAATGTTTGGTTTGACAATGGCAGAACCACCAGAGGTAACCGATGACAAGCCCTCAGCCAACTGTTCCTCAGTCACAGAGTTGTCGTCTAAAATTAAGCTACGACTGTTGATCTGACTACCAGTATCTAAATAACTTAGTACTTTTTCTTCTGGATTGACTGTGGCTTTTTCTTCAACCAGCTGGAATCGCTCTTCATTGTTAAAAATGCCATAGACCACTGTTTGTTCACCAAAGTTTTCAGCTCGAGTTTCTTTGGCACTGATATTACCGACAAAAACAAATAGAGACATGACAACAATTAAAACGTGGACAATATATTTTTTGGTCAAAATAGCAAACACTCGACTACGGGCAGGACCAACGAATCCGAGAAATCGTCGTTTGAAAAAGTTGTAAATGCGATAAAGTGGAATCAAAGTATATCGAGCTAACTTGTCTATAATAACCGAAAATGGACGCCCGACATAGGTCAATCCTTTTTTGCTTAGATTAAGTATTTTTTTTAAACCACGGATGATAAAAATGACTAATTTAAGTGCATTCTTATTGATGTGACTCATATGTAAATATTGCTAATTTATATAGGTTCATTAAAAATCATAGCAGGTTTTGGGGAGACAGTCAATTGATCAAAGTGGGCTTTTATGAATAAAAAAAGTACTGAATATTATCAGTACTTACAAACTTCTAGCCCTTGCGACCAGCCGGACGCAGAGGCTCAACGTGATCACCCGGCTCCAACACTTCATTGAGCTGTACCTGACGAGGCTCAACTCCCTGACGATGCAGAATAACGGTCTGAACCTTGGTTGGGATCCCTTGGGAAACTCGAGCTACTCGCATAACGTCACCAACAGTCATCATCCCACCCTGTCGGCGAAGAGCATACTTGACGTTGGTAGAATCACCAAATGAAACAAAGACCTCATTATTGGCAATAGCCTCCTCACGATCAGCAACATGAGTGTCTCTAGCCATCTTCTTCCTCCTATGGTTGTTTTTGGCCAGCTTCAATCAATGTCATCATTTATAGAGGCAATCTCAAGGCTCGAGCTGAGCCTCGCTTCATATCAATTTGAATTTCACAATAGTTCAAACAATCGACAAGATAAACATATAAAGTTGATAGCATCAAACCGGAAATAAGATTATTCATGGGAACCAACTGAGGAGAGCTAACCACTTGAATATCACAACCAATATCGTGAGGGTGGTCACCTTCGGCTTCAGCAATCTCCGGATGATATCTGGTGATTGTCGGCTTCAAAGCGTTACCGTCTTTTTTTACGAAGACAATGACATTACCATCAGTATACTCATTACCACCCGTGATCAAACAAATATTATCGAGCGCTTCGCATCGAGCTCCAACCAAACGCCGAGTACTATGATTGTCAACGCACAGAAGAACTACATCACCTTCATTAATAACCATATTGACGTTGGCATCACCAACATACTCACCGATGTATTTGATTGTCAATTGGGGAAAAACCTCTCTAAGCTCAGTAGCTCGAACCTCAGCCTTGTTGCCGATATGTCGAAAACTCTGGCGGGAGAGATTTTTGGGCTCAAAAGAGTCGCCATCAACCAAGGTTACAACGGTATCAGAATAATCAGAATATGTCAAGTAACGTAACAGTGGGGGCAACAAATACTCGGCAATGCCGCCAAGTCCAATGACTTTTAGTGTTTGCATGATGTCTCTTCTCCAGCACCCAGTAGTGAGACATTATGAATAGTCGCAGGAGGAGAAGACGACGATGGGCGGGGAAAAACCCGACTGACACCGTCCTTGATATTTTCCCAAGCTGAAGATTTTGCAACTTGCCCAAACCACCCCTTGGGGAAACCACACTTGCGCCAAGAAACATCACTGGTGCCAGGACAATCAAGTTGGTAACGATAACGACCACTCTCGATTCTAAAGGTACTGGTCCGTTCCGGAACGGCCACAATATGACTCATGGTCTCTGGAATTGGCGCAGCGGCTGAGTCTTCTTCATCAGCTCGCTTGGCATACCAAGGCTTGATCTTGCGCAGTCCGCAGATAAAATCAGCCGGTTCAACCGGGAAGCGAACATGATTGACGACAATCGAAGCGGCGACAGAAAAGTTCCCTTCATTAATCCGACCAACCGTAAAATGGATACCGTTGAAAAAATCTTCATCATGACGGTCTGTGCCTGAATGGTAAGCGTTCATGGTATGGTGAGAATGAATCGAACCGATGAGGACATAACCGGGAACATCTGGTCTATGCTCATAATCAATATTGCAGCTACTAACCCTTTGCTTTGGAACATACAAAAGAAATCGCTTCTCTTCTCGATGATAATAAATCAACACTCCGGATTCCGCTGAGAATCTCTTGTAGGCAGCAAAAAAGAAGTTAAAACACTGCGCAAACTTCTTTGCCGGCAATGGCCTAATACCGATGCGGGCATATTCTTGTAAAACTTCCAAAGAACTTTGCTGTAGTGTCTGGCAATAATCAACGCGGATCATGGCGGTAATCAATGGAGAAAGCCAACGGAGAAAGATACCATTTTCACCAACAACATAACAGGTTTGATCAGGATAATTGACACCCGGGTTAGCAATAATAACCGGTACGCTCATACAACCTCCTCACTCCTGAGTTTGGCCGGTAAGACGAGCAATCAAAGAGTCGTAATCAGCCGCAATATGACCGGCAACGTCAACCTGATCCAAACCGCTTTGCAATCTTTGACTCACTGCATCCTTGATGCTGCGCAGAACCAGCTGATCAACATACTTGGCGAGTGAACCGGGATCGTAAGACTCTTCCAAAGTCAACTCACGACAACGACGAAGATAGAAAGTGCGGATGGTTTCCAGAAACCGTTCCAGAGAAGCTTCAACCATCTGGTCAGAACGATAACCGTTTTTAATGTAACGACTGAAAACCGGGCCCATCCCAGAAACCAAATCATCACCCAAATCAAGAACCGTACTTCGAACAATATCACTAACATCAACCGCAATGCTCACATCGGTTGGCTGAGCACGATTAATATGCTCACTAACGGTACCGATTGGATCCCAATCAAGATGGAGCACGAAATTGGGGTCTTCCATAGAATGCCGATGCCACGTAGCAATTGACTGCAGCTGCGGGAAGCGGTTGGCATATTTAAGGTAAGATTGAGGCAGGTGATTGTTGAAACGACTGGACCAGTAGTACTGAAGAATCTCTCTGATCTGACCACTGACAGTACGAGCTTGAACATTCGGCATTCGCAAACAGATGTTGCCACTAGAACCAATATTAGGCAAGTTGTAACCACAAACAACATCATCCAATGAGGTCAAAGCTTCGTTGCGATAAAACACCTGGACATTATTGATCTGAGCCATTCCGTTTACAAAGTGAATGATAAAAACAACGTAAGGAAGAGCTACTTGAATAGCGGCAGTATCACGACCAATGAGAAATTCAGCCTTGTTGTATTGACCATTATGATTCAAATCCATATCTAAGAAGCTTTCAGTAAAGATAAGGCTGCGAATAGTTGGACGCTGCTCGATAACAACACTCAAATGATTGCCACGGCGAACCATGAAACGAGTACCATCAGGAATCGGTTCTGTTGTATTGGTCAAACCATCGCCCTGACTCTCGATATAGCTGGCCAAACGGCGATTAAGCTTGCCTGACATGGTTTCAACTTGATCTTCCAGTCGCCCCATAAACAGACCCTTGAATTCTTTGGAGCATGTACGCAGAGCGTGCTGAACCGATTCGCGGGAAACCCGTGTCAAGACCTGATGGGAATCACTCATGACAGAAAGCGCAGTTGTATCGTTTCTGGCCTTGTCAGCAGCTCGACCAAATGTCTGAACGTTGCTGTCAAGGTAGGCACTCAGAGCCGCTTCTCCCGGAGGCGCAAAGCCGTTCCAGGTTTCGGCTGTCAACACTGGCTCCAAAACATCTCTAACATTGCGTTCCAAGCCGGAACGACCGGTCAGCAACTCCAAGGTGTCAGGTACTGTATGCTCGGCCAATACTGCGCGGTGAAAATCGCCATTGTTGAGACGTTCATCTTGAACGATGCGAACACCTCGACGACTAACAATGACTGTCGGATCGTCAAAAATCAGATTACCGGCAATATAACGGCGAACGGCCACCGCTCGGAAAGCACTTTCGATCCACACGACAACATGTCGTAAACCCAAACCAGCGAAGAACATAAAGACTGAGAGCAAAGCAATACCACTATCAGCAACAAGAATCAGAAAACTATAATTACCAATAAGGTTGTTGCCCTTATCGGCAAAATCACTTTCGATCTTCATGATAATTTCATTGAACATCTCTTTGTCTTCGACTTGATAATCATGAACGGAACCTCGAGCACTAAACTTGACTACACCGGACTGATCCTTAATTTCATGCACCCTGGCCATAAACTCTTTTTGTCGCTGCTCAAACTTTTTACCATAACTATGTGAAATAATTAATGGTGTTACAATCTGCAGCAAGATAATACCAGCCATTGAATAGATAAGCCATGGTATTTTTCGCAATCTAAGAAATCGGTATGTAGTAATGGCGGCACCAAGCATCAGAAAAACCAAAAGCCAAACCATCGTACGATGAGTAAAATTGGTCTTCCAACTGAGAAAACTATCGTGAAGAGTCTTGGTCAAAATGGGATTAACCACATCTGTAATTTGCGGAAATTCAACATAGCCATAATTAAAAAAATGACTAAAGTTAACGGGCAAATCACGAGCTTTGATATACTCAGGTTCATTAATGATCAAATAGGAAGACATTTCCTGATCAAATGAAGAATTGTTCAAGTACAAGGCATAATAAGAACCGATCAAAAACAAAATGCTCAGATGAAAAACAACAAGAGCGGTAATCCAACAAAAATTCTTTGTTTGTTCCATGGTTTCCTCCGGAGCTTGTCGGTTTTGTGTTGTCAAAAAACTGAAAGGAACTCTTATTCGATAAATTTACGAATTAATGATTTCCCTTTTTTACGCTTAAACTTAACATAAATTATATTTTTTGTCAATATCCCCATGTTTAACTGTGAGAAAAAAATAGATTGCCTAATTTAAGGAAAATAATTAATCTCTTGCTTTTTTTCTAAATCTGTAGTATAATAATAGCGACTTAATAATATTTTGTTAAAAGAACATTTCACTATGTCTAACCGGCACTTGGCGCGGACTATTGCCATGCAAACGCTATTTGAGTGGGATTTCAAGGGGCAACCGAAAGACTCCTTGCCTGATTTTATTGATTACAATTATAAAGAATTTGCTCCAGAGGAAGCTGATCACAGTTTTACTCGAAAAATTGTAACCGGTGTACTCAAGAATCATAAAAAGATCGATAAAATGATTCAAAAGTATGCTCCAGAATGGCCATTGGATCAAATAACAAATGTTGATCGCAACATCTTGCGCATTGGTATTTATGAATTGTCATTTGATACAGATATTCCATCAAAAGTAGCAATTAATGAGGCGATTGAAATCGCAAAAACATTTGGTGGTGAATCATCTGGTAAATTTGTTAATGGAGTGCTTGGTTCGATTTATAAAGACCAGGGACAAGTAGATAAAAGTGAGGATAAGGAAGGGAAAAAAGAATCGCCCGCGGTAACAGATCAACCGATAGAAAAAGTTACAGAAAAAAAATCTACAAAAAAGAAAGAAGCAGAAAAGGCTAGCGTCCCAGAGTCAAAATAATTGCAAGCAAAGAATAATAAATGTTTATTGTTTTTTGCTTGCCACGTAAACCTACTTTGCGTGGTTCGATGTTATATTTCTCACATCAAAACCAATTTAGAGGGGGTGTGAGTTTTTTGATTATAAATAAATAAACGTGACAAAGCACAAAGACAAGGTGGCTGAAACGAGACGAATTCTTCGCGGTCAAAACTTGATTGTTTTGTGGAGATACAAATGATAATATTTAATAAAATACTGATACAAATATTTTTGAAGGACGTGATTCGTTCAAATCAATTTGGAACAGTATTAAAATCATATGGAAAAAGATTTTTCAAAATTTGAGAAACAAATTAAAGTAAAATTCAACAATCCAAAACTACTGCAACAAGCATTTGTTCATCGTTCATATTTGAATGAACACAGAACTTTTGAATTGGATCACAATGAACGACTAGAATTTCTAGGTGATGCGGTTTTGGAGTTGGTGGTGACTGAAAACTTGTATAACAACTACCCAAACCCAGAAGGAGAGCTAACCAATTGGAGAGCCAGTCTGGTCAACAGTAAGATGCTGTCCAGAATTGCTAATGAATTAAAAATGGAAAGCTATCTATATCTGAGCAAAGGAGAACAACAAGATACGGGAAAGGCCAGAAACTATATTTTAGCGAACGCTGTGGAGGCGCTGATCGGTTCTATCTACCAAGATCAAGGTTGGGATGGTGCAAAAGAATTTATCACCAGAACTATATTGAAAGAGTTGCCGGAAATTTTGGAAAAAAAGTTATTCATTGACCCAAAAACAAAATTTCAGGAAGCTTCCCAAGAAAAAGAGGGGGCAACACCGTCATATAAAGTAATAGAGGAAGAAGGTCCTGACCATAATAAAACTTTCGAAGTCGGGGTTTATTTGAACAAGGAAATGATTGCCAAGGGTAAAGGATCAAGTAAACAAGAAGCCCAGGAAGACGCGGCTCAAGCTGCTCTTGAAGAAAAAGATTGGGTGTGATAGAGTGTGGTGGTAACTGAAGGTAAAAATTACTAATTAAAATATTCATAAAATGGTGTGTCGAATCTGCGCCCATAGCTCAATTGGATAGAGCGTTTGGCTTCGGACCAAAAGGTTGGGGGTTCGAGTCCCTCTGGGCGCACCAGCGTTCGCCAATGATTCGGCTGGCGCGCCATTTTATGAATATTTTTTGATACCAAAATAGTACTTGATATAATTGCTTTATGTCAGGTTTTTTGTTAAAATTTTCACTTAAATTATTCTCTATGCTGTTCACCCTGTGATTAAATTTAAAATAATGTACATATTAACAAATTTTTTTATACAATCAACAACAATACTAAGAGAAAAATGCCAGCAACACCACTCTCTTTCATAACAGGTTAATTGGGAAAGGGAACGGATAGTATAACTTGACCACAACTAATAGTCTCACTCAGGTAATACCTGTTTTTTGTTTGATAATTATACACAGAAATCTGCTTTTTTCTTCAAAAAATAGTATAATAATAATAATAATAATAAAGTAATTCTATGGAAAAAATGCCAAAAACTCCGGGGGGATCCGAACTCTCCGACAAAAAACAACTCGATAAAGCAAGACGTGATCTGGCTCGGGCATTTGAAAAATTTGAAGCCATCGATCCGCTCAAGCGCCCCGAGTTGAGTCCTCCGGAAGATGATTTTAAGAATAAGTTTACAACAACGGAAAGAAAAAGAGCTGGGTCAGACCGAAAGCGCAAAGAGGAACTGCGAGCAGCAATATCTGATAATTCGAAAGTGTTCAAGTCCTATACAGCAGAATCAAATAAAGGTGGTACTGAAGAGGGAAGTGAAGAGAGTCGTATTGTGGACTTTTTGGATAAACTCTCGCAAAAATATCCAAATGAGGTTAAGAAAAAAAAACAGGACTCAAAGACCGTTGAGACACCAGATCCAGAGCTTGAAAGACAAGTCGAAACGGATCAACAGAAAGTACTTGAAAGCCATGAGGCGCTTGTGGCAAAAGTTGGGGCTGATAAAGCAAAGGAAATTGTAGGTCCAGAAATTATGTCTATAATAGAGAGATTAAAAAATAAACTGCCGGAACAACCAAAATCTCCAGAAGAGGTCTTTGAAGATGAGACCGAAGGAGAAGAAGCGATTGACAGAGTTAATAATTTTTTGGGAAAAGTGGCTTCGGGGGGATTTCCGGAAGATTTGCCTGACGGTTTTTCTGCTGCCGAAAAATTGGGACTCAAAGAAGCAAAGAAGGGTCTTAAAGAAAGCCTTGTGACATTACAAAACCAAACGAAAGTAACAGAAGCCAATAAAAACCACTTTAATGCCAGAGATTTAATATTAGCGTCTACTGATAAAGAACTAGAAATATACAAAGATCTAGGATTTGACCCCAGTATTGCTTTGAGGAGAAAAGAGGCTAGATCTGGAGGTTTAATAAAGGACATGGGATTGGATTGGCCAAAGTTTGCGAAAGAAAAACTGCACATTGATGTTGAGGGAGATGAAAAAGATTGGACGGAGGGTGAGTTCCATGTACTAATGAGAAGACGACAAGATTTTGGGCCTGATAGATATTGGAATCAAGATCGTATTAAAAACGCAAAAAAAGACCCTGAAAAACTGGCTGGACTGAAAGCACAACATGAAAAGTACATTGACAAATATCTGCCAGAAACAATCGAAGACCTAGAAGTAATGACCAGATTAATTGGAGAGGTTAAAAGAACTGATGACATTGTGGGAAGAGTTCTCTTCAGGCTATCAGATCTACTGCTTCGCTTTGATACTGTGTCACAAAAAAAGAGAAAAAATAGACAAAATAAACAGCGGTTGGTAGATGCTCTCAGAGATTTTTTCAAGGCGAATCCAGATGATAAGTTGAAACTGACAAGGCACTATTTTATTCGAGACTTTTTAGCCAAAGAACAAATTGTTGTGCCAGGGGGATATAAACCGGAAAAAAAACCTGAAGGAATAAGAATGATAAAAAAAGATTTTGACAAAAAGGTTCAACAGCTTACCAACCTACTTGGATCTGATGAAGCACTAAAACTGCTAAAGGCTGAAGTCAACAACTTTGACGAACTACAAACGATGACCGAAGAAGATCTCAGTATGTTGTCAATGAGTGATGAATATACATTATAAAGTTACGGAAAAGATTGGTGTTTTCACCAATCTTTTTTGATCCAAACTCTTGACAAATAAGAGCGGTTGAGATACAGTAAGCAGTCAAACAACGAGGAGGGGCAAATGAGACCACTTTTATTGAAGTCATTATTGATAATAATGATCATCACATTTGTGAGCTGTAAAACAAATAAAGGAAATAATGCCTACATTAAAGCATCTGGATATGAAGAAATGTTTGTTTTGGTAGAACTGAATAATTGTTTTTTTACCAATACTTTTATTGAAAGAATGAATCGAAGAACCGTACCGGCATTCAGTTTTGCGTGGTCTGATGGCCAAATGAGGTATTTTTCATTTTTAGCAATGGATAAATTTGACTTTTATATCGACGATACGTTGGAGGTGCCAAAAATTAAATTTATTTTTAACAAAGATGGCTATCGCTATAGGAAAATTGACCTGGAATATTTGCCAAATGAGAAGGGAATCAATAAACAAGTAATGATTGAAGACCAGCTGGTGTTGTCAGTCTTTGTGTCAATTTCATCAAATGACTGGAACCGACTTATTTGTAAACAGGGGGGAATAGAGTCAGACACAACCTCGTCAGAATCAACGTTGATTGTGGCTTTTCTGGATAAGCAGTCATGTTGTGGACTCATGTAGATGTTGTGGTCAATGCTTTCAAGGGGAAAATAAACCGAGCAATGATAATTTCTCGCTGGTATAGCTTGTGTCAAGCGGCAGAAATTCGATGCCGGAGACAAACTCAAGAAGAACTCGCAGAATATACAAGAGATGTACCTGCGTCATTGCGAAACTTGGCAAAACCACAGCTTTTATATAAACACAAATAATGATCGCGGGGGACACAATGGCAAAGAGGGTTGGGGTGTGGCTGTTCATTATTTTTTGCTTGACTGACTGTTCGAGAGTGAGTGAATGCCTGCAAGGAAAAAATCTTTTTGGCCCATTTCGAGTAATTAAATCGCAGCGATTTCAAAAGTTCTTTACGTCTGAATATGATAGGAGTCCTGGAAGTGATATTATGGTTTCCTGGGAAAGAACTGCCGGAGAAATCATAACATCAAAAATCCCCATTGATAAATTTAATACAATTGTCGACGACACGGTAGAAACCCCAAGAATTTCTTTTGTCTTTACTTCAACCTATCTAAATTCAGAAATAAACTGTTCAAACGGTGATATGGTAGATGTAGTAAAAAATCCAAATATCAGCATTAACGGCTATTTGGTGCAAGCAGATGTTGTGATGAATCGAAAAACATATGAGGAAGAAGATATTTTTTAACACCAGAAAAAGCTGGTGTTTTTTGATAAAAAAAATACGACAAATCGTATTTAATTGGTGGACCTTAAGGGACTCGAACCCTTGACCTCTTCCATGCCATGGAAGCGCTCTAGCCAACTGAGCTAAAGGCCCGTAAAAGGTAACTGGTGGATAGTACCAAGATGTAGGAACAAGTCTAATAAAATTGCCCTTGTACAGATAAAGTTTCGAAAGGCATTCTTTGGCCTAAAAAGTGGTGGGCGCAGGAGGACTCGAACCTCCGACCAATTGGTTAAGAGCCAACTGCTCTACCAGCTGAGCTATGCGCCCTGAAGTGAATGCTTCGTATCGATACTGGGTTCCCCCCGTCCATCATACAAAGCAATTAATTTTTGCATCCAATTTAAGAACCAGATACAAACATATACTATCTATTTTTGATTTTTTTGTCAATTTGTAATGTTTATTAACATTGATATTTTGATCGCTATCGTTTAAGATAAGGGTAAGAATATGAGATATTTTATTACAATTTCCGGTAATATTGGAGCGGGAAAAACAACCTTGTCCAAGATATTGTCAAAACGGCTGGGGTGGGCGTTGGCAGCGGAGCCGGTGGATGAGAACCCATACTTGGAAGACTTTTATAAGGATATGAAACGTTGGGCTTTTCACTCCCAAATTTTTTATTTGAGTAAAATGGCCAAGCACCATTTTGATTTGGCACAAAGAAACGAATCAGCAATCCAAGATCGAAGTTTTTATGAGAATGCGGAAATTTTCGCGATGAATTTGTATAAACAAAAATTATTTTCTGACAAAGAGTGGGGAACATATGAACATTTGTACACATCGCTGCTTGATATTATGACACCGCCAGACTTGATCGTTTATTTGCAGGCATCACCACAAAGATTGTGGGAGAGAATTCAGAAAAGGAACCGGGAAGTGGAAAAATATATGACTCTTGAGTATATCCTAACGCTAAACACGATGTATGAAGCCTGGGCAAAGTCCTTTACCCGATGTCCAGTCTTGGTTTACAACATTGACAATACTGATCTTAAAAACACAACGTCAGAACAAGACGATTTGATAAGTAAGGTCAAACAAATTTTATTGATAAACAACAACAATAGCCACAGCTGTGACTGGAATAAGACAAATAATGCCAGTTAACAGAATAGGTTGTTTGTGTTAAAATATATAGTATTAAATCAATAAGCGGTTTGGGGCTAAATGTCTCCTCATTGCAGGGTGTCGAAAACTATGAAAAAAATACAACTTGAATATTTAAAAGGCTTAAAGGAACAAACTGAAAATACGATTAAGGAAAAAAGCCAAGAGACCAATATCTTTGTTAATGTGGCGGTGGTGTTGGTGGTGGTAATCCTAGTAGCCTTTAGCTTGCGTGTGGCTCATGACATGATTTATTACAATAAATCAATGTCGGATATTTTGGGAATCAAAGCGGCGGCGGCGGCGACTAACGCAGCTGAGCTTATTCATCAATCGCACACAACGGTAAACATTCGGCCAAATACTGGCTTTACTTTTACATTGAAATTTAATAATACCGGTGACTCAACCTGGACAAAAGATAAAGTTTATTTAAAATCTTCAACAACGGCTCTAAAATTTAAACATAACTTTTGGCCAGATCCATATTTACCAGCTCAACTTCAAGAAGAGATTGTCGCCCCCGGGGAAGCGGGAACGTTTGTCTTTGCCCTTGAGTCGCCACCCAGTCTAAATTTGAATTACAGCGGTGATTTTATACTAGTTAACGATAATGTGTTGATTTCCGGGGGAGGGTCAAATGTTATAATGAACGTTGTGGCTGACCCAGAGAACATGGTCACCGAAACGACGCCAGAAGAGAATAATACAGATTCTGGGCCAACCAGCAATGATCAACAGATGGCAATGTGCTCACTGAACTTCAGGATAGCCGGCCTGATCGATGGCACAGAGTCCGGCGTGGATAATACAACGTGTGTTCAGGAATTTAACCTGCCGGCCGAAGGACCAATAATGCGGGTGGGACTATTTTACTCTGATGAAATTATTACCATTCGAAATACAAAAGCCTGGCAAGTGCTAAATGAGAATGGAACGTTGCTAGCATCAATTCCGGCAGAGATTGAGATTCCTTTTTTCTATAACAATGAGACCAAAGAATATTCATTCGACTTCATTGATCAAACCATTCGTACTACGTCATACTTGTCATTAAAAAACATCAACAATGGAGTCTATACCACAACCAGCTATCACAACAGCCCCAGTTACAATTCAAATATAGACTACAATGATTTTATTGGCGATTTTGAGATAAGACACAATGATTCAAAAGATAGGACGTGGGTGATCGAAATTTTACCCGTCGAAACATATTTAAAAGGAATTCAAGAAACAACAAACTACGATCCAATCGAATATTTAAAAACTATGGCTGTAGCAGCCAGAACTTATGCCCTATATCACTACGACCGATATACTAAACATGCTGATGAGTTTTTCCATGTAGACTCAAAGTTTGATCAGGTTTACAAGGGGTTTGTGTCAATGCAAATTTTCCCTAGAGTCGGAGAGGCGGTAAGTGCAACCAGCGGAATAATTGGAACATACAACGACAAAATAATCGTTGCGCCATACTTTTCCCGAAGTGATGGGCGAACACGCAGCTATTCGGAAGTTTGGACCTATGAAGTGCCATATCTAATATCAGTACCAACACCGTACACCGAAGGAAAAACATTGTTTGGTCACGGTGTCGGTATTGATGCGACAGATGCGCTCAACCGAGCAGAGTTTGATGGTTGGAGCTATGATCAACTTCTAAAATATTATTATACGGGAATAAACTTGGAGAAAATTTATTAGAGGTCGTTGATGAATCAAATAATATATCTGGACAAAAAAAGACTTGCGGTATTACGCAAGTTTTTTGTTTAGAAGGTGATAATTTTATCTGCCTCGGGATTTTGTTTGTCTGTTACTTCCGGCTCACCGTAGTGTTCAAAGAAATATTCAATGCATTCCTTTGCAAGTGGTTTTACCCGGCGACGGACATGATCATTCTCTCTCTCGTCAGATAATGATATCGGGTCACCACAAACACCATCTTTTTGACAAAAAACACTCCGCCAAAGACTGAACTCTGCACAAAAACTGGAGTATAAGATCTTAATTCGGAGTTTTGTCTGTTTGGGACTTTTGATGACACAAATAAGCCCATTATCATGATCCAGCTGAATTGCAGTCAAGAAATAGCCACTGTTTTCTTTATCCATTAAGCGATGATTCAAATTATAGGTATATTCACCTTCATCGCTTCGCTTCAAAACGCTAAAAGCTAACTCAACATCATCCTTATCAACAAACTTGAGACTATTGTCAGTTCTGATCACCCAAAAGAAAAATGGAGTAAAGAACATTAGATACAGGGTGCCAATAGTGCAAACAATCACCGACACAAAAAATACTTTCGTTCGAGTGGTCATTAATTCCTCCACTAGAAATTGACAAGCTCGTCATAAACTTTATCCTCACGCTCTTCTTCTATATCAGGATCTTTGAAACGTTCTGGTAGAGCGTAAATAAAATCATCAAGCAGGTAGGCCAAGCACTCCTCAGCAAAGGGCCTCAGGTGTTCTCGAACATCATCCTTGCTATCTTGATGCTCATCGTCATTGTTAAGAGCGACTGTTATTTCGTTATTGTTTGATGAGACAAACCTTGCTCGCTGATAGATAACTTGGCCACCAAAAAATTTGCTATACTCTGTAGATATGAGAACGATATCATTGGTTCCTCGATTTAAAACTTCGCAAATAATAGTGCCGTCAGAATTGTCTATCAAAAACACGATTTGTCGAAGAAAATAACTGGGGTTGCTTTTCATTTTGTAGTGTTGGTTCAGAAGTCCAGGATTTTCACGCAGAAGGTCATAATTTTCTCTGTAGATGCGCTCTAAACGAGAAAGCTTCCAAAAAAACTTGTGGCTCACGGTGTTGTCATACTGACTCAGCCAAGAACAACCAATAATCAAGGCGTACATCAAGCTGATTGCGATAACCATAGCGGTTGGAAACCAAAGACAATATTCCCAAAGCCATTTTAGGAAATGACCAACACTCTTGATAATTCTCATTGTTTCCGCCTCCTCGGGTTTAGGGTGTCAATAATTTGTAAAATCATGTCCACATTGTCACAGCGAATCAGTTTGAATCGTTGTATTTCCATCCTCATGTTTAGTAGAACTGCCTAAATTAACATATAAATTAAATCTTGTCAACATAAAAATGTAATGTGCCGACACATATGGCGGTTTTTGCCCAAGACTGTATAATCTTGGTATATGGCAATATCTATGG
>PFAP01000050.1 GCA_002773615.1 Candidatus Falkowbacteria bacterium CG10_big_fil_rev_8_21_14_0_10_39_11 | reverse complement strand
ATGTCCTATTTGAGGGAAGTTAAAATGTCCTGCCTCAAGTAAAATGGAATAGTTAATCATTAACTATTCCAGCTATGACATTAATCACTATGTCCGCTAAAGAATTAGACAGGTTTCAGATTATCAAAAAACTGATTGACAGGCATCTTAACGGCCCGACAGCCGCCCGCTTGCTTGGCTTAACCACCCGTCAAATTAGACGCTTGAAAGCGAAGGTGTCGCGTCATGGAGCTCAAGGCCTAATCCACGGCAACCGAGGCAAAGCCAGCCATAATCAGATTAACGAGCAGGAAAAGTCGAAGATTATCAAACTGCTCCGTGAACATTACTTTGATTTCAAACCTACCTTTGCCAGCGAAAAGCTTAAAGAAAACCATCATTTGGCTCATGACCCTAAAACCATCAGGCAAATCATGATTAATGAAGGATTGTGGCGGCCCAGGGCCAAAGAGAAAGTTTCCGTCCATCGCGCTTGGCGAGAGAGAAGATCCCATTATGGCGAAATGATCCAGTTTGACGGCTCCTATGAGCATTGGCTGGAAAACAGAGGCGGGACAGGCGAGTCGTGCCTCTTAGCCGCCATCGACGACGCCACCGGCAAGATTGTTGCCGCTCGGTTTGCCGAGCATGAGGGCGTTTTCCCGGTTTTTGGCTTCTGGCGCGATTATCTGGTTAAATATGGGCGACCAAGGTCGATTTACCTGGATAAATTCAGCACTTACAACGTTAACCACGAATTAGCCAAAGAGAACAGCGATACTCTGACTCAGTTTGAAAGAGCGGCTCAGGAATTTCACATTGAACTGATTAAAGCCAACAGTCCGCAGGCCAAAGGTCGGGTGGAAAGGTTATTTGCCACTTTGCAGGACAGATTGATTAAGGAATTGAGGTTAGCCGGCGTTTCCACCATTAATGAAGCGAATATCTTTTTAGAGAAGATTTTCATACCTGAATTTAACGCTAAATTTTCAGTTGAACCAAGAAACAAAACCAATCTACACCAGCGCCTGACGGCGAAAGAGTTAAACGGCTTGCCGGGGATATTGTCTCGCCAGGCCCGGCGGACGATACTGAATGATTTCACTTTTTCCTTTAAAAACCAATGGCATCAATTGGTTAAAGAACAACCGGCGACTGTTTGTAAAAATGATGTTGTCATTATCGAGGAACGCCTTGACCGGACAATCCATGTCAGGCTTAGAGGCAAATACCTGAATTACGAACTGTTGCCCAAACGCCCCGCCAGACAGATTAACAAACAAATCTGGGTTCTGCCGGCTATTCATGTTCCGGCAGCCGACCATCCCTGGCGTCTAGCTGACAGAGCTAAAATCCTTGCCAAATTAAACCAACCAAGTAGGACATTTCTATTTCCCGCTAAGTAGGACATTTTAACTTCCCGTTGACAGGATTTTTTGACTTCTTGATTTAAATGGTTATTTCTGCTACTTTTAGATTGATTTGACCGGTAAGGCCACGTAGCCAAGTGGTAAGGCAAAGGTCTGCAAAACCTTTATTCGGCGGTTCGATCCCGCCCGTGGCCTCCATACCATTATGAAGCAAGCTTTGTTAATCATCGACGTTCAGAACCATTTCATCAACAAATGGACCCAGGCGGTTCCCCAGCAGATAGTCCAATTGATTGAACGGGGTAATTTTTCTGCAATCATTTTCACCAAATTCGTCAATACCCCGAACAGCAATTTTGTCCGGCAGTTCAATTACACTGAATGCCTGAAACCGCCCTACACCGATATTGTCAGAGATTTGACTCCCTGGGTCAAGGAAGGCAATGTCTTCGTTAAAAACACCTATTCTT
>PFAP01000006.1:9418-17789 GCA_002773615.1 Candidatus Falkowbacteria bacterium CG10_big_fil_rev_8_21_14_0_10_39_11 | reverse complement strand
TTACTTTAATATTATGAGTTAACCTTTGTTACCCTTATTTTATCAAAGTGTTACCCCTTATGGTTAACTATACAGAATATCTAGAAAAACATAAAAAAAAACGTGTCTCCACGTTATTTTTTAATCATTTATATTTGGTATTTTTTGATTTTAACTTCAATATCTTTCAGTTGTTTTCTAAATCTTTGTTGCTTATCATTATTTAGAAAGGCAGCATCAGACTCCAAATCAGCCATATTTCGTAATTCTGTTTCCAGCTCCTCAATAGTATCCATTAACTTTGCCTTTTTCTTATTCAGTTCAGGCAGCTTTATCGGTGCTTCCAATTTTCTAATTTTTATTCTGACTGCTTGCAGTTCTTTTCCCTTCCTACCAGCTCGATCCGAAGTCATAAGATACGTATCTTGAGAAGAACCATGATCTTGTTGAGATTTAAGATCAGCATGAATTTGGTCTAATTCATTCTGAAGATCTCGTTCCTGTTGTTTTAGTTCATCAATAGTTGATGATTTTTCTGGTTTTGGACCAAACATCATTGGGGCTTCAAATGCCATAGATTAAATTATTATTTATATTATTAACAATACTACTATAATAGATCCAAATTTTTAGTTAAGCAAAAAAGTTATTCACAAAAAATACTGCTATTTTGCAGTATCTTTATTATTATCTAAGCGATCTTTTGAAAATCAACTTTATTGCCTTCAGGCTTGGCTAGCACCAATTCAAATTCAAGATCAGGAAATTTGGCTGCAATCACTTGCTTGGCCGCCTCGAGATCATCCGCATACTTGGCTCGTTCTTCATCACCGCCACCCAAAGCCTTGTTACCACCATAAGCACCGCAATCCCAATGAGCAACAAGAGTTACCGTCTTCATATCATGTAGCTTGCGTGACAACTCAATCTGTTTCAGAGCAAAAGCCTTGAACTCATCAGATAAGAAATTTTGTTGGGAACCTGCAGCAAAAAATACATCCGTATGGCCAATCAACCCTCGATCCAAAAGATAATGCACCACCGGCCCAAAGAAACGACCATCCATACAAGCAATGGTAATATGATCCATTGTATGTTGTGACATATCAATCGATGACAATATTTCTTGTAAATTTTCCATAATGTTCTCCTTTGCTGTTGACAGTATTAAGATACTATTAAATTCTTTAATTACTGTCAATAATAATCAATTAATCTTCATTATATTTTTTTTGACCAATACCTTTCTGGTCAATACGAATTCGATGCTTTCTAGCTACTCGAACACGAGCGGTTTCTTTTTCAATCAAAGCAGAAAGCTTGGCAAACTCCTTGGCATCAGTCTTCTTTTGACTTAAAGCTTCTTCCGCTCTCTTTCTAGCTGCTTCAGCTCTTTCTACATCAAGATCCTCAGCCCGCTCAGCCGTATCAGCCAAGACGACCACCTTGTCAGCCAACACTTCAATAAAGCCGCCGGAAACTGACAGCATTTTTTCTTCTTGTCCAATGACAATTTTCAATTCACCCGGCTGCAACACAGCAATTAGCGGGATATGATTCGGTAAAATTGTAATTTCACCTTGCATGGTTGGCAAAGTGATCTGATCCACCTGTTCTTTGAACACTACTTTTTCAGGTGTGGCTATTTTAAAGTTTATTTTATCCATAAAGTTGCATTATCCAACTTCTTAAAATCTTAACTCTTGTCGCTGTCCTCTCCGACTTCGTCAATACCACCTTTCATGTAAAAAGCCTGTTCTGGTTTATCGTCATGTTTACCATCAAGAATCTCTTTAAAGCCACGAACAGTTTCACTGAGGGGGACGTATTTTCCTGGTGTACCAGTAAATGTTTCTGCCACAAAGAAAGGTTGCGACAAAAACTTTTGAATTTTACGTGCTCTCGCTACGGTGATTTTATCTTCATCTGATAATTCATCCATACCCAAAATAGCAATAATATCTTGAAGATCTTTATATTTTTGTAATACCAATTGAACATCTCGAGCCACTTTATAATGCTCTTCACCCACTGTTTCAGGTGTCAAAATGGTAGAGGTTGAATCTAGTGGATCCACCGCCGGGTAAATTCCGAGCTCAGACAAACCACGACTAAGCACTACAGTTGCGTCCAAGTGACCAAAAGTAGTAGCTGGAGCTGGATCTGTCAAATCATCAGCCGGCACATAAACTGCTTGAATAGAGGTAATTGAACCTTCTTTGGTAGATGTAATTCTTTCCTGTAATGCTCCCATCTCAGTCGCCAAAGTTGGTTGATACCCCACCGCTGATGGAATACGCCCAAGCAATGCTGACACCTCAGATCCCGCTTGAGTAAAACGAAAAATATTATCCACAAAAAATAGTACGTCTTGTTTTTCTTCATCTCGGAAATATTCAGCCATGGTCAAACCTGACAAAGCCACTCGAGCACGAGCTCCAGGCGGCTCATTCATCTGACCAAAGACCAATGTCGTCTTATCGAGCACGCCAGAATCTTTCATCTCATGATAAAGATCATTCCCCTCTCGAGTACGCTCACCAACACCGGCAAAAACAGAAAAGCCACCATGCTCTTGAGCAATATTTCTAATCAATTCCATAATAACCACCGTTTTACCCACACCAGCCCCACCAAATAAACCGACCTTACCACCCTTTGAGAAAGGACAGATTAAATCAATAACTTTAATACCGGTTTCAAAAATCTCAGTATCTTTTGATTGATCAATAAACGCTGGAGCTGGTCTGTGAATTGGGTATTGTTTTCCCTTTTTCAAGTCTTCTTTTCCGTCAATGGCTTCGCCCAAAATATTGAACATTCTACCCAATGTTTCTTTTCCAACCGGCACTGAAATCGGACTGCCAGTATCGGTCACATCAACATTACGTTTCAAACCATCAGTAGCTCCCATCGCGACCGCTCGAACCGTTTTATCACCCAAATGTTGTTGTACCTCAAGAACCAGCTTTTTACCACCGGGCATATCAACTTCCAATGAATGATAAATTTCCGGCAATTCGCCAAAAAATTCCACATCAACCACCGGACCAATTATTTGTTTCACTTTCCCTAAATTTTCCATATTTTTTATAAATATTAGCTGTTAGCTGATAGTATTTTCTAAACTCTATATACTACAAGTTAAAGGCTTGTAATTTAAATTAATTTTCCAAGGCGGCTTTACCGGAACTAATCTCTGCAATCTCCTGGGTAATAGCGGCCTGACGCGCTTGATTGTAAACCAATGTCAAATTATCGATCATATCAGAGGCTGCATCGCTGGCATTTCGCATCGACATCATCCGAGCACTATGTTCAGATGCATCAGATTCTAGAACCGCTTGATACACTTGAACTTCAAGTAATCGTGGGATCATCTTTTTCAATACGATTTCCGGCGTTGGTTCAAAAATATACTCAAAAGAAAACGAACCACGCTTTAAATACTTATCTTTTTTCTCTTGAATAAATTCTTTAGTTGTTTTAATCCCTTCAGCTCGACCAACAATCCCCAAATATTCGTCAGCTTCAGAATCAATTGGCAACAATTGCTTGACTCTTGGGATTTGCTTTATAGTTGAAACAAAATCCGTATAGGCAACCATCACTTTATCATATTGACCACTCTCATATGCTTTTAATACCATATGTACCAAAGATGAAATTTCCGATACGCTAAGAATCACATCTTGCTTGATAAAATCCGCCTCAACTTTGTAGCCATCACTGATCAATACATCTCGTCCTTTTGTTCCAAGTGTAATCACGTCAGTTTTTTCCACCCCAGCTTCATGTTTTTTAACCGAATCAACAGCTTTTTGAACCACATTATTATTAAAACCACCACACAGACCCCTGTTTGAACTGATTACAATCAATGCCACATTCTTTACTTCACGTTTTTGCAACAAAATATTGTGTTTGGGATCAGTTTTTTCTGCCAAATTCAAAACCGTAGCCCAAGCCAAATTGGAATAATCTCTAGTCGCCAGTACATTTGCCACCGCTTTTCGCATTTTTGACGCGGCGACCATTTCCATAGCCTTGGTAATCTTCTTTGTACTATGAACTGACTTAATTCTTCGTTTTAGTTCCCTTGTTCCCAGAGACATATTGACAAATTATATAAAATATTATAAATTAATTGCACTTGCTCACTCAACTGGAAGACGTTATGACACGAAATTGTCCCAACCATACTCAACTTTGTCGACTTTGCGACCACTTTTGCCCTGTGACAAATGAGTGTCAAGCTGTTCCCGGATTGACCACTCAATCATTTCAGCTTGCATACTGCAAACTCGCTGCGATTGGTGGCTTTCATATCGACATAATGTACCCAAATTCAATCACTGTCGAAACTATTGATGGTAACGTCCAAGATCTCTCAAAGAAATCTTTATCTTCGCCGGAAGAGGCCGCTGTGATTCTCAATCAAATGAGAGTTATTCGCCCTCGTTAACTACTCACAATATGAGTAGTTTTTTTATTCAGTTTTCTTCTCTTCCTTCGCTTCAATAAATTCTGGATTGGCTGATTTGAACTCTTCAATCACAACTTTTAATTCCGCTTCAATTTCATCCGTCAATGCTTTTTCTTTGACAATTTTCTTCATTACATCTTTACCACTGGTTTGAAAATATTTATGGAAAGCCACTTCAAATTCTTGGACTTGCTTCAAATTTACATCATCCAAATAACCATTAATGGCAGCAAAAATAATCGCGACTTGATTTTCGACCGACATTGGATCATAAATACCTTGTTTCAATATTTCTGTAGTCCGAGAACCACGAGTTAATTGTTTTTGAGTATCTTCATCCAAATCAGATCCAAACTGAGCAAAAGCAGCCAATTCTCGATACTGAGCCAGGTCCAAACGCAACTTTCCGGCTACCTTTTTCATGGCCTTAATTTGAGCCGCTGATCCCACACGGGAAACTGATAAACCGGCATTTACCGCTGGTCGGATACCTTGATAAAACAAATCACTCTCCAAATAAATTTGTCCATCTGTAATTGAAATCACATTAGTTGGAATATATGCAGACACATCACCGGCCTGAGTTTCAATAATCGGCAAAGCGGTTATTGACCCACCGCCTTTTTCTGCGCTCAATTTACAAGCTCTTTCAAGTAATCGTGAATGTAAGTAAAAAATATCTCCAGGAAAAGCTTCTCGTCCCGGTGGACGTCGTAGCAACAATGAAACTTCTCGATATGCAATCGCATGTTTTGACAAATCGTCATAAACGACCAAGACATCTTTGCCCTGATCCATAAAATACTCACCAATAGCCACTCCAGCGTACGGAGCAATAAAACTCATCGCTGCAGGATCAGAAGCACCAGCCAACACAACTGTGGTATAATCCATTGCACCATGTTCTTCCAACTTACCGACAATTCGAGCAATTTTTGATTCTTTTTGACCAATCGCAACATAGATACAAATCATATCCTGTCCCTTTTGATTGATAATGGTATCAATCGCGATGGCAGTTTTACCTGTTTGACGATCTCCAATAATAAGCTCACGTTGTCCACGTCCAATTGGAATCATTGAATCAATCGCTTTTATTCCAGTTTGTACCGGTTGATTCACAGATGATCGATCAATAACACCGGCAGCGATTTTTTCTACCGGATTAAACTTATCTGTTTTAATATCACCCTTACCATCAATCGGTTCGCCCAAAGCATTAACAACTCGTCCGATCATAGCTTCACCGACAGGCACTTCCAAAATACGCCCGGTACTTTTAACCTCGTCACCTTCTTTGACTTTCAAATAATCGCCCAAAATCATAGCACCAACAGAGTCCTCTTCAAGATTCAACACCACACCATAAACACCACCAAAATCAATCATTTCTGATGCTTGACAGTCTGACAACCCGGAAATTCGAGCAATGCCATCACCGATTTCAACTACGCGACCGACATTTTCAACCGCCACCTGTTCTTCAAAGTTCTCGATCTGTTTTTTAAGGGTATCAATGATATAATCCTTACCCTGATTTATTTTTTTAGTTACTTCTTTAGCCATATTGTATATTTTAGTAATTTCTAATATGTAATTAGTAATAAATAATTCGTACTATTCCAAACCGTTTATTATTGTTTTCAACCTTTCAATCTTACCGGCAATACTGGAATCAATCACCGTATCGCCAACTGATAACCGCAAACCACCAACAATATTTTCATTAATGAAATTTTTAATCAATATTTTTGACCCCAGTTTATCAACTAAAATGCTTTCCAACTGAGTCGTCTGATCAGGAGTAATCGGAATTACAGATTCAACAGTCACTTCCAAAATTTCATCGTCCACCAAAAAATCTGACTTAGCTGCAATAATAATCTGATTCAAATAACCCAATCTTTTTGATTTGATCAAAAGCAGTACAAAATTGATAGTTCTCACACTAACAAAATCCTGAAAAACCATCTGCAAGGCTTTCTTTTTATCACCCAAGGGTACATGGGGATCTGTCAAATATTTTTTCAAATCAACATTCTCGTCAATTTTTTCAGCCACATGCTCAGCATCTGACATCAATTCATCAAAAATTCCCTGATCACGTCCAATTCGTGACAAAGCCTTGGCGTAATGTTTGATATTAAATCGTTTCATAATTACTAAGCTTTAATTTCAGCTTGTTTTAATTCGTCAATCACTTGATTAATCAGTTTTTCATGCTTTTTCTCATCCAAAGTCTGCGCGGTAATTTTATTTGAAGCCAATAAAACCAAATTGCCCAATTCTTGTTTTACATCTTTAACCATCTTACTTCTTTCAGACGCAATCTCTTGTTTAGCCGAGGTGACAATTTTGTCTGCTTCCAAACGAGTTTTTTCTAATTTTTCTCTTCGGAGTAAATCTGAATCCTTTTCGGCTGCAACAACTAACTCTTGCCCCTGTTTTCTGCCTTTATTAATTTCCTTTTGTTTATCCTTCTCAGCTTGCTGTAGTTTTTCTTCTATCACTTCAGCATTTTTTATTCCACCTTCAATTTTCTCTGTTCTAGCTGTCATTATTGTCATCAAAGGTCGAATACCAAAATAATACAAAACTGAAAACACAATAACAAAATTTATCGCTTGAGCGATTATAAGTCTCCAATCAATGTGAAATGTTTTTATTAATTCATCCATATTTTTACAGTTTATTAGCAAATTGGTTGATTAGCAGATTAGACAAACTAATTCACTAATTCACTGATTTAAATATAATATTATCACTTCTGTTCCGAAACAATTCGAAACAGAAATAAAATACTATTTGATTCCGAAAGCGATTACAAGGGCATAAATCGCAACCGCCTCAGCAAAGGCAGCAGCTAATAGCATAGGAACAAGAATTTTTCCGGCTGCTTCTGGGTTACGACCAATGGCTTCCATCGCCTTGGCTCCAATTTTACCGATAGCAAGGGCTGGGGCAATAGAACCAATACCAATAGCAAGCGCTTTGGCTAACATTGTTAAATCCATACGAACACATGCAATAAATCAATTACTGACGACGTGAAAGGTTTATTTAACGTCGGTTTGATTTATCAACTAATTAGTTAATTAGTTAATCAGTTAATTAGAGTCACATCATCTAATTCACTAACCTGCTAATTCACCAAAACTAATGTTCCTCATCCGCACTGGCAATCGTAAAATACACCAATGTCAACATGCCAAAAATTAAAGCCTGAATAAAACCAACAATTACTTCCAAAAACATAAACGGAATTGGTAAACCAAAAGCAAATATCACCGCGATTGAACTGAGTAGCACCTCCCCGGCAAAAATATTACCAAACAAACGAAAACTAAGCGACGCCACCTTGGCCACTTCTCCAATAATTTCAACCAAACCAACAAAAGCCTTGATGGGATTAACCAAAATCGCACTGTATTCTTTATCTTTGAATACTTTTTTGGGAATTTCAGCAATCGCCTTTAAATTAATAAATTTATTCGTATGCTTGAAAAAACCAACTGTCACCATACCAAAAATATTTGCTCCAATCACTGAAATCAACGCCAACGCTAAAGTTGCATTCAAATCAGCCGTTCCGCCACGAAAATATGGGATAAATACTCCATGTTCAACAAACCCGATAGAACCAATACCAGGTATCAACCCCAACCAGTTGTTAAGTAATATAAAAACAAAAAAAGTGAACACAATTGGGAACACTTTTTCAGATTTTTTTCTATCCGAAGTTACAGAATCACAAAGATCAAGACCACCTTCGATCACCATTTCAAACAAATTTTGAATTCCTTTGGGAACTATTTTTAACTTTAACCGTAATGTAATAGAAAAAATAATTAGAAAAAATACGACCAACCATGAGTTTAATAATGAATTAGTGATATTTAATTGACC
>PFAP01000006.1:0-9391 GCA_002773615.1 Candidatus Falkowbacteria bacterium CG10_big_fil_rev_8_21_14_0_10_39_11 | reverse complement strand
ACTTGTTTGTACTTGATTAGCCCCCTCACTAGAATCTAGAATTTGCGACATAAATTAACATTTGTGCTTATTCTTTTTTATTCTTATTTCCCCGATCCGCCGTAACTTTCAGCGAAGGAGAGTTTTCTTCTTGACTGGTGATATCCTTCATGGCCTTAGTTGCTCGTTTAACGATACCAACATTTGTAACCACAAAAGCAATTGCCACAGAGGTGACAAACAACCATGGAGACGTACCATAACGCTCATCTAGCCAACTCCCCAAAAATACTCCGAGCAATATAGGAATCACGACCCAACCTGATAGCTCTGCAAAAAGCATCAAAGCTGGCTCCCACCAGTTACTTTTGTCTTTTTTGACCATTTTATTCCGTTACAAGTCAAATAATTTAAATAGCTTCGCCTTTATTCTATACAAAAAATGAACTTGTGTCAATACATTTTGTTAATAAACCACAAAATTACACACAATCACAATTTATATGTCATTATTATTGATACAATACCAACAGATTATTATTAAACGCCACACTTATGGGAATTGAACAATTACCAGCTACCGATTCCGGGGATAAAGACATTCAAAAACAATACGATGACGTAAAAAGTAATGAAGGGGAGACTGCTGCCTTCCAATTTTTATTAGACAATTATAACAGAAATTCTGGTTACGCAAAAAAGCAAGCACAAAAATTTACAACCAACTATGACAGTACCTATCAAAGTTTATTAAGACAAGCCAGCGCTGCTGAAATGAAAGCTCAGCTTTATGCTGAATATAACCAACTCCCTGAACGACAAAAAACCAAACGTGGTAGCTTTGAAAAATTTGTCACTGAACGCATGACAGAACTTGAAGCGGAACATACTATGATAAAACCACACGACCCCCCCGAATCCGCCGAAGAATGGTTTGGTAGAAAGGTAGCTCGTGACTTAAAAAGAGAAGAAATTTACACCGGCGACAGATTACGAACCACTCGCATGAATTATCGAAGAGATGCTGACAAACTCAAAGCTGACGTTGAAGAATTGATTGACCAAAAAGACATCGCTGACCAAATATTAACCAAATAGCACTCACAAAATTTGATATCAAAAAAAACAGTCGCTTTACGGCTGTTTTACTTTTGTTCTCGTGGCGATATAAGCTTCAGGCGTCGGCATTGCCACCAAAGCTGTTTTCATTTTAGCAGTCAAGGCTGAGCCCTGCCTAGCCCTCCAATTCCAATCATCAACTACCAAATTATCTTCTTTGGGTTCCCAAAAATCTGTATAGACCCTTCCTGGTTCAGGTGCATTGAACCAGGTCCAACAATTCACACATACCAAAGGACGTCCAAAACCATCAGAAACCAAAACATGAACTCGAAGGGAGTCTTTGGCCTGGCACTCTGGACAATTCATCGACAGTATCCTTGTTTGGTTGGTGAATCAGAAACACGGGATGCAAAAAACTGTCAATTTCTAGATGCAATAAAATCTTCTGGTGTCGGCATTTCATCTCTCATATGTGTCTTCATTTCATCAGTAAGCTTTGAACAAAAAGCTTTTGTCAGATTATCATGAACTCTTAGATTCTCTACTCTTGGCTGCCAAAGATCCAAATTGGTCACTCCTGGTTCAGACGCCTTAAAAAACACCCAACAATTCACACACAGTAGAAGATATGCACTACCAATAGCAACAACGGTATTGACTCGAAGTGAATCATTGGCTTGGCACTCTGGACACCTCATAGGACCTCCTGTTTCTGAAGTCGCGAAAGTCGTTCAGGGGCTGTAATCAAAATCAGCGAATATGGAGTCGTATCCTCAGCACCAAAACTTTCATACTTTTTGATCAAATACTTTGAAATACAACGATCATCCATACAGATGTAGACCATTGATGGTTTCAATTCTTTGTGGCAAAAAGCACACTTGCTACTCGTTACTTCTCTTGTCATGATACCTCCCGTGTGGGTCATATTCGATGTCTAATATTAACAGTTATGATAACAATTGTCAACAAACAAAAAAGACCGAACTTTTCGGTCAGTTGATCATCCGGGCAATCCCCGGATGAATTACATTGTCATCACAATGAGCGCATTCAGACTTGCAGTCTGGGCATTTCAACTTCATATCAAGCCGCCTGTAGTGAATCGAAACGCGCACTGCTCATATCGAGAGCCACTCGCGTTTCATCATCTTCGTACAAACAATTGCCCAAATGTCGAACATAAGCTGCGACACAACGATCATCATCACAGACTGGCAAAACCTTTGGCTCGTCAAACCGCTTCTGACAAACCATGCAGCCGAGATGTTGAGCGTGCTTCATGTACCCTCACCTATCCAGTTGTTTGAGCAGCTCATATACCTGTCTAAACATCTCCCAATCATCAACATGAATCCAAACAGAAACATCACGCTCCATCGGCACCAAACAACGAGTCACTGCGTCGTCAAAAAACATAATTCGTAGCCGATTCTGAAACTTCATTCTAATAGCCAGTCGATGAAATCTTCCCATTCTGTCAGTATTGGTATAAAAACCATACAATTCACCATCAATCATACGTGAACGTTCTTCCAAATACATTCCACAAATCGGGCAACCATCTTCTTCTCCATCATCGGCACACCAGTAACAATACAGTGCTAAATCTGCCAGATCAGGATCCAATGGCTCAGGCAAGGGATCATCGTCACCTTCGTCGTCCACAAAAGGATCGGCATAATCTTCAGCAAAATCAAGGTCTCCCCAATCATCATAACAATGATCGTAGCGTGTCATAGTCATGACTGTCTCCATTTATGTGGCTGGAATGGTTGCTGTTTGAACAATCTTCGGTTTCTGGTTGAAAAAGAATCGAACGGATCGTTTTGGCAGCTCAACTCGAACATACTGACCACGGTACTGATTCAGATTGAAAGCTGCAACATCTTCAATAAAAAATGTCCCAAACTTTACTCGTTCATGATACTCCTTTCGCTCAAAATACAAATACACTGTACGTCGAGAATGGTAGTCCGATTCGACCGCATCCCAAATTGGTACAATTCCAACAATATTCATCAACCTTCCTTCAACAATAGTATTTCTTGGCGAAACAGCCATCATCACTATAATCTTGATAGCATACCAAATCAGTGCTGAAACCGCTCCTCCAATCAAAAAAACCAACAACATACCAATAATAATTGGTAGATGATTTGCCGTAGCTCTTGCCCCCTTTCTGGGAATTGACTATTCATTATATAACAAAAAAATAAAAAAGTCAATCGCCTAGATTGATTTTTATGATATTTTAGGTTAATTTTAGACAACTATCCCAAATAAATTCTTTGCATTTCGACCGGTTATTTCCGCTGCTTGCTCATATGGCATATTCCGCAATTCGGCAATTTTTTGCACCACATATTCCACATATATTGGTTCATTTCTCTTACCACGATATGGTTCTGGTGTCAAATATGGACAATCTGTTTCAGACAACATCTGGGCTTCGGGGATATTACGCACCACCTCCGCCAACTTACCAGTTTTATCAAAAGTAATCACTCCGGTAAATCCGAGATAAAATCCTAACTCTAAAAATTCCTCCGCCACCGGCCAATCAGAACCAAAACAATGAATCACACCTCTCTTCTTTGGTAAATTTTTCTTTAATTCACGAATCAAATCCTTGTAGGCATCTTTGGGATTCATCTTACTACCGCGACAATGAAATATTAATGGCAATTCATATTTGCTAGCCAAATCAATTTGTTGATTCAAAACTTGTTTTTGTTTCTCTTTGATCGCTTCAAGATCACCATTCAAATCAATATGAAAATAATCTAACCCACATTCTCCGATGGCAACCGTTTGTTTTTTGGCCGCCAAAAGTTCGTAAGCGTCGACATCAAACTCTTCTGCTCGAGACTGAAACGACATTCCCTCTTCCTTGACCTCGAAAGACTGCAAATGAACTGGATGCAAACCGACGGCGGCAAATGTTTTTGGAAACTTTTCCGCAAACACAACCGCTCGCTCACTGGTTGAAATTTGTGAACCAACATTTATCACCACCACATCTTTTTCTCGCGCTCGTTTTAGAACTTCTTCATGGTCATCCTTAAAATCCACAAAATTCACATGAGCGTGGGTATCAAAAATCATATTTTATATAATACTTTTCACTTTTTTCAAGGCCTCAGGCAACAATGGCAAAAAGATATATGAAACCATAAGCAATACTGGCGCGACAACTGAATCCTTGAGCTGATCAATCACCCAGTCATTAAACGGAAATTTATTTACAAAATAAACAATCACTGCCAACGACAAAATTCCTGAGACCAACCCCAAAACCGCCCCAAACATTCGATCGAATGTTTGTAAAAATGGAACAATTGATATCAATTGAAAGACTTTTCCCATCCCCCAAAACACCAGACCGACCACTTTGAGTACTATAGAAAACAAAATTATAAACGCAATAAACACAGACAAATTTGATCCGCCCAAAAAGTTTGCCAGCCACTCATAAAATTGGCCGGCGACAATTGTCGCGACTACCAGGCCGATAATACTACCGACCGCCTGTAAAAAACCTTTCTTTGCCCCCCAGAGTAAAAACAACAGCATTATCCCCAGGAGAATATAATCCAACGGGTTCATACACTCTATACAAATAAGAAATTAAAGACTATAAGATGATTACTTAAAAAAACTCCTAAAACAATTTTAGACTTTTCTTAATAATACGAATATACTCATAACATTTTTTATTCACGTACCACCTGCTCCACTCCAAATTTATAATGTAGGTAAAAATTTTTAACGAAGATAAAAGTTTTTTGCGGAGATATCTTTATATATTTGATTAAAAATTTTCGATAACAATCAACCACTACTTCTTTCCGGCAAACACAAAAGGCACGGTGACAGTTTGTCTAATCTCTGACTCTGTTTCTCCAGTATTGGGATCTACATCCCCCCAAGCTACCGATAATTCGGACTCAATATTCAAAAGATCAACCTGTAATTTGGCTCTTTTTCCCCGCTCCGCCTGCATGCGACTCAAAGCAGACACTACTTTATCAA
This sequence comes from Candidatus Falkowbacteria bacterium CG10_big_fil_rev_8_21_14_0_10_39_11, assembly GCA_002773615.1. Lineage (GTDB taxonomy): Bacteria > Patescibacteriota > Patescibacteriia > UBA11705 > UBA11705 > UBA11705. The sequence goes on along the minus strand of PFAP01000006.1, from coordinate 4,315 downwards.
TTGGTAATTCTTTTCTATGTTGTTGAACGTTAAAATCATTATCCGCCAGATACTCTCTTAAAACAATCATAAAACTCATCCGACCACTTGCCCCATCATAAAATTTATCAATCGTAACATGAGAATTCATACTTTCCACATACTCTTTCCATTCTTTCTTCCAAACATTACTTTCTGCTAATCCAGCCAACATCTCTTTTTGCACCATTTCAGTAAATTTAAAGTGCAAACATTCCAGCAATTCTGATTCTAAAACCTGATCCGCATCAAGATCCTCCCCTTCACCCCAAGCATTACTTTTTTCACTTCCTCTTAGTTTAATTACAGCTCTATTAATTATGGTCTCTTTTTCTTCTTCAAAATCTTCTTGCAGCTTGTTAATATTAATCACTTTCAATAACCCCGGATCAAAAGATTCGCTCTTGAATTCTGTACTACGAAAAACAACTGACATGTCCCCTCGAAAACTTACCCAATGATATGGCATTGGTTTAGACAAATTTCCCTTCACTAAACCGTCAGTTATTTTTTTTACCATTTTTTTAAAATTTTGTTCCATCTGTTCTCTCTGTAGAGCTGTTTGCTCTAATGATGTTGATGAAGCATCAATAATGTTTTTCATAATATATTTTATGATTTATTAATATTATTTACGAGCAAATAAACCTTCACCTTTTTCAATCTTTACACCGGATTTCATCCCACCTATTTCTCGACTTTTATCAAACTTAATAGAATTAATTGTTTCATTAATATTCAATTTAATATTTATTTTTTCAGCGGTCTCCGGCAAGTATGGATATATTGCCAACGCCAAATGCCGTATCAACTCAATTAGATTATACAACACTTGTTGAAGTTTGTCGTTATCTGACTTGGATAACTCCCAAGGCTTGGTTTGATCAATATAATTATCACACCAGCTAACAAGATTAATAATCGCTTTTAAATTTTCATACAACTTTAATTCAGAATATCCTCGATCCAATTGAGCCCAAAAAGCTTTGACATCAAAATCAGCCGAATATTTCATTTTCGGGACTTGACCTTCAAAATATTTCTCCGTCATTCCCAGTACCCGACTGACCAAATTACCAATTCCATTAGCTAAATCCGCATTATACTTAATTACAAAATCATCAGCTTTTATATCACCATCATGCCCAAATGGATATTGAGCCAAAATCAAATATCTGGCAGCATCCGTACCGAATTCATCCACCAACTGATTGGGATCAATCACATTACCAATTGTTTTACTCATTTTTTGACCATCAATAGTGAAATATCCATGGGCAAAACAAACTTGAGGCAACTCCAAGCCATTAGCCAAGAGCATTGCCGGCCAAATAATGGCATGAAACTTTAAAATATCCTTGGCTAACAACTGCACATTAGCCGGCCAAAACGTCTTGAATTTATCATCATTGCCTTTATACCCCAAAGCCGAAACATAATTAATTAAGGCATCTACCCAAACATAAACAGTTTGATCTTTATCAAATGGAACTTTTACCCCCCAATCAACATTGGCTCGACTAATAGCAATATCATCCAAACCGTCTTCAATGAATCGGAGTACTTCATTCTTTCTACTTTCAGGAGCAACAATAAAATCACCTCTTTCAATGATCTCTTTTAGATGATCAGTAAAAACAGATAGTCGGAAAAACCAATTTTCTTCTTTGAGATAAGCTGGCTCAATATTTGGATGATCCAGACACTTGCCATCAACCAGATCACTTTCAGTCTTATAAGCTTCACAACCGTAACAATACAAACCTTCGTAATTTCCTTTATAAATTACCGGTTGCCCATCCGGACCAATCGCTTCCTTTAATTTGGAAACGAAAAATTCCACGTTTTCCTCATGTCTTTTTTCCGTTGTTCGAATAAAATCATTATTAGAAATATTAAGTTGATCCCAGGCAAATTGAAAACTGGCCGAAATATCATCTGCATATTCCTGAGGTTTCTTTTCAAATTTTTCTGCCGCTTGAGCAATCTTGACACCATGTTCATCCGTACCGGTCAAAAACCAAACATTTTCCGGACCTAATTTTTGTCGATAATAACGAGCCAAAACATCAGCCGCTATGGTTGTGTACGCATGCCCGATATGCGGCTTGTCATTGACATAATAAATCGGTGTTGTTACGTAATATTTTGACATACTTGTATAGATTACAGATTAATACGGATAGTAACTTTAATATAAATTTAGAACACGATGAATTTTTACTTCTTCCGGGGCAAACAACACCAGTAATCCTAATTTCTGATTAAGAATTTTCAAATACTCGTATGTTTGATCAAAATCCTTACCACACAACCTTTTTCCACGTTTAATTTCCAAAACCACCTCATCATCTACTAAAAAATCCGCGTATCTTTTAAATTTATAATCATCTTTATAATTAATTGTTAACGGAACCTCACTTGTATATTTAATATTTGCTTTATCAAATTTTTTTTGAATTAATTGACAATATGACTTTTATTTATAACCAAAACCCAAATAATTATGAACAGCAAACATTACTCCTCGAATTTTATACGTTAGATCTTCATGTATTAAATTGTCCTCCTTCATAAATATTATTTAATTTTAAATCCGTAACATCCGTAATGTCCGTAAATCTCTATTTACCTTCCTTTCACTACCACCACAAACTCTCCCTTTACTTTTTCCTTGACCTGTTCAATTATATCTTTCAAATTTCCCCGATAAATTGTTTCAAACTTCTTGGTCAATTCTCGGCCGATAACCAGTTCTCTTTCTGGCTCCACGACCTCCATCATTTGTTCCAACGTTTTAATTATCCGATGCGGTGATTCATAAAACACAGTGGTAATTTTCGAATCTTTTATTTGTTCAAACATTTTTCCCTTGCCTTTATGAGGCATGAATCCTAAAAATAAAAACTTGTCAGTTGGAAATCCAGACGCACTCAAAATAGTGATCACCGCACTGGCTCCTGGAATTGGAATAATTTGAATGCCTTTCTCCACCGCGACTTGAACTATTTTCCCTCCAGGATCAGAGATTCCCGGTGTTCCTGCATCACTAACATAAGCCACATCTTGACCAGCCTCCAAATATTGTTCAATCAGACTACTGATCTTTTTATCATCAGAATGTTGATGTAATCCAATGGTTTTTTTACTAATTTCAAAATGAGCCAACAGTCCAGCTGTATGCCTAGTATCTTCACACCATATGGCTTCTACCGCCTTCAATATTTCCACCGCTCGAAAGGTCATATCACTCAAATTGCCAATTGGTGTGGCGACAATGTATAAATTTCCTTTTTCCATTTTTAAATAGTTAATATTGACTCAAACTATCAAAGTAAATATTTGTAGCATTTGTAATATTCGTAGATTCGCTACTTTTTCCCTTATTCATATATAAAAACTATACCAGAAGTCAAATATTTACGCAACCTTCAATCTAGTCACAACTATTGACAAAAATCAAAAAATATTATATCATTCATAGTTCCGCAATCAAGGAGAAAAACATGATTAGCCCAACCTTAGATGATATTCGGGAATTCCTGGATATTGTTGATGAAATGATTAAGATCATGAAATCAAAAATTGCTTCATGGGAAACAAAATATGACTTAATTTTCTACGGAGATACCTGTATAATTGCTCAAATCAAATTACTTGAAATTAATTTTGATTATACTACTCCTGACATTAGTTTCGAAAACGACTGCCGGGCACTTTATAAAGCAATCAAATCCAAAGCTGACGAACTTAAAAAAATCGCCAAAGCCCTGATCACAGCAAACGAAACCAAACTGGAGGACTCATGACAACCACGCCCCGCGCACTTCCGAGAGAATTTGCCAGCGCAGCTGAAGATATGTATGCACTGCACCAGTTCCGCCGCGGCGAACTTGAAGGCACAACGCCCTTCATGCCCCTTGGCTGGAAAGAATGCCGCAATCGTCTGACCAATCTCTTCGAGCTTTTCACAGATCTTGAGGAAGACCATTTTCTCAACAACCTTGTTGACCGAACTATTGAATTTGGTATTCGCGATCTGCATGCGTATATTGAAGAATACTGGCCCAAGGAAGAGCCATTTACAATTACAGCTCCCATCGACTTCGGTATGAATTGGTACGCTGCTCTCTGCATGCTTCTCGGTGATTTTCAAGAGAAACACTTCTCCGCTTTCAATCACTTGCAAATGCATCGCCACGCCGAGACACTCAAGGCCCTAGCTGACAATGTCAACGTCGACAACCTGCATGAGGCCTGGCAAAATCACTGCACAGGTATGATCTAGCCCTAAACA
>PFAP01000027.1 GCA_002773615.1 Candidatus Falkowbacteria bacterium CG10_big_fil_rev_8_21_14_0_10_39_11 | reverse complement strand
AAAAGCATAGAGGATTAGGGATGGACGGTAAAACGCCTATGGAACGATTAAATGAACTGGCAAGTGTAAACTTGACGCTGCAAGGCCACAATGTTTGACGTATTTAATCGTGTATGCGATACTATTATTTATTCCAACCAAGAGGAGCAGACATGGAAAAGGCCAGAAATTTGCTTCGTTCAATCAAGAGTAATTGCGATGATCGAGATGTTAGTGATTTGATTAATCAATTAAAAGATCATTGTGGTCGAAAGAGAGTTTTATTGGCTTATGTTAGTACATCTGAGTCGGAATTGAATCATTTCCAGCGGCGAGGATTTCAAGCTGCTGCTCGTCGAGCTTTATACGATTTCCGCCAAGCCAAAACTGATCAACGTCGCCGCACGTGTATTGATAAATTTAGATATTATTTAGACCTCTCAGGGTGTAGCGCGGGCGAGTTTGGTGTCAGTCAATCCCAAATGGAAAAGTTTGGACAAATCTAAAACAAAACAGTCGTCAACTGACGACTTTGTTTTATAAATATTAAATGTTATTATATTAGTATAACGATTAATTAGTATTGTATGGGATTTGAAAATGTGCCCCCAGCAGCCACTCCTGCTGAAAATGGGGTTGAAAAACGAGAGGGGAAAAAAATGAAACAACGCATTCCTGTTGCCGAAGAAGCCTCCCTAAAGCTATTTGATATGATTAGAGCGGTAAAAGGAGCGAGCGAATCGGTAGTTGAGGTCTATACTCATTCAGAAGAGCAGAGAAAATTGAGTGATAGAGTCAAAGCCTTCGCTGAGGCCGTTGGTGAGTTGATGGCCATGGCGGGTATTGATCACTTGTTTGAACAGCCGACTGAAGCGGATTTGTCAAAAAGAATTACTGTTTCATATCGATCACCTGAAAAAAATTCTACGAAAACAGATGGTGTTTACGAATTAACATCAATCAATGAATTTATCGACCAGTTTCTCGAGGACTTTTTGGGCGTTCTTGATATCCCGCCTCACATGAAAAGTCGATTTGAAGGCCTAAAAAAAGAATCACGGGGTCCATTAAGTGATTTGGTGATAGATCTTATCAGTAGAAAAGATTATTTTGGTGATGAGAGAGAAGAAGACTTAGTTAAACAGTTTGTAAAAGAGTTTGAAGACAAGGTAGAGGCAAACGAAGAAGCGACTGAACATGCCATTGAACATTATGAAAGCACGAGGCGAATGATCGAAGGCTTTATGAGCGGTGTAGAGGGAGGAAAGTTTAAAGACCTGGAGCAACAAGATCCAGAGACTTATATGAGAATGCTTGACTCAATTTACTCAGCGGTTTTCGGTAGCAAGCAAGCATCTAAATCAACAAAGGAATTATTTTTAAATGAAGTCTACGATCGGGAATTCCGTCAAAGTACTCAGGACAATTAATTTCGATTGATAAATATAAAAACAGCCGTCAACTGACGACTGTTTTTTATTTCCGTAGTAAATTTATATATTACATCCAAAACTTCAAGATCAATGTTACGATTAGCAGTGCTACAATGTTCACAATCTTAATCATAGGGTTAATTGCTGGGCCCGCTGTGTCTTTGTATGGATCACCGACAGTATCACCGGTAATCGCGGCCTTGTGAGCATCAGAACCCTTTCCTCCATGATGTCCTTCTTCGATATATTTTTTAGCATTATCCCAAGCACCACCACCGGTAGTCATTGAAATAGCCACAAACAATCCTGTTACAATACTACCAACCAGCATTCCACCCAACGCGACTGGCCCAAGTAGTAGACCCACAAGAATTGGAAGTAATACTGGAATCAATGCTGGAACAATCATTTGTCGAATAGCTGCCTTGGTCACAATATCAACCGCTTTACCATATTCTGGTTTTCCGGTTCCATCCATAATTCCCTTTATTTCTCGGAATTGACGTCGAACTTCTTCTACTACTTTCCCAGCAGTTTTCCCGACGGCCTCCATTGATAATGCACCGAAGACATAAGGCAATAGTCCACCAATGAACAAACCAACGATTACTTTAGGGTCATTCAATAAAAATTCAAATTTTGCACCAGCACTTTCAAGGGCGTGGGTATAATCTGCAAAAAGTACAATCGCTGCCAAGCCGGCAGATCCAATTGCATATCCTTTGGTAACCGCTTTGGTTGTATTTCCGACAGCATCCAGTTGATCGGTGACGATTCTTACCTCTTCTGGTAGGCCACTCATTTCAGCAATACCACCAGCATTGTCAGTGATTGGTCCATATGAATCAATCGCAACAATAATCCCGGTCATTGAAAGCATCGCCATGGCGGCTAGAGCCACACCATATAAATCTGCAAAATAATATGAAGATAGAATTCCACCTGCAATAACCAAGATTGGCAAAACAGTTGATTTCATTGACACTGCCAAACCTTGAATTATATTGGTTCCATGACCCGTCATTGATGAGTTGGCAATTGATTTGACCGGTTTGAAACTGGTTGAAGTATAGTATTCAGTGATGACAACCAAAGCACCGGTAACAATCAACCCAACCAGCGTCGCCAAGAATAGATTCGTAGTTGAATATAGTCCATTACCATTCATTGCCCAGTTTGTCGCAAAGTAAAATCCAACCGCTGCAATTACTCCGGCCACGATCAACCCACGATAGAGCGCCCCCATGATATTCTTTTTTGCACCAAGCTTCATGAATAATGATCCAATGATAGAGGCTACAATTGAAATCGCACCTAGCAGCAATGGAAATAAAATCGCATTTTCTAAATTATGAAAAACTAGGCTACCAAGTAACATGGCGGCAACGGCTGTTACTGCGTATGTCTCAAATAAATCAGCCGCCATACCAGCACAGTCACCTACATTGTCACCCACATTGTCAGCGATAACCGCTGGGTTTCGAGGATCGTCTTCGGGAATATCAGCCTCTACTTTTCCAACTAGATCCGCACCGACATCAGCCGCTTTTGTATAAATACCACCACCTAATCGAGCAAAGATTGAGATTAGAGATCCACCAAAGCCAAGACCGATTAGAGCGTGTAGGTCATTGGTTAAAGCATAATAACCAGCCACACCAAGAAGTCCAAGGCCGACAACCAATAGTCCTGTGACAGTACCACCTTTGACCGCCACATCTAATGCTTTTTTCACCCCTTGCTTAGCCGCTTCAGTTGTTCTGACGTTGGCCCTAACTGAAATATTCATTCCCACATATCCAGCCAAAGCTGAAAAAACCGCACCGACAATAAATCCAACCGCAGTTTGCCAGTCAAGTGCAAAATACAAGATTATGGCAATTACAATTCCGATCACACCGATTGTCTTATATTGGCGGTTCAAATAAGCCTTTGCACCATCTTGAATTGCTTTAGCGATTTCTGTCATTTTATCAGAACCTGCCGGCATCTTGAGCACTTGCTTGCTGAGGAACAGTCCATAAAGAATGGCTAGACCAGCACTGGCAAGAGCTAGAATTGAAATTAGAGACATAGTATTCAATTTAATTATTACTAATTACAAAGTTCAAATATTATAATTTCTAGTATTTGAATTGTTTGTTGATTCGTTGTTATGCTTTTGGTTTTGCCGCCGCCTTTTCTTTGGCTTCTTTTTTAGCCATTTGGGCCGCTTTTTTATCCGTTCTGGTTTTCATCACAGTCCGAGTTTTATAGTTGCCGCATTCAGTACACGCTCTATGTGATTTTACCGGGGCTCCACATTTTGAACATTTAGAAAAAGTAGTTTTCTCCAACGCTTGATGAGATCTACCTTTCTTTGTTTTTGAAGATGTTTTTCTTCTTTTTGGTACAGACATATTACGAAACTACGAAAATTACGAAAAATTACAAAAAAAAGAATAATTTTGTAAAAATTGATAATTCGCAGTGATTTGTTATTGACAGAAATTAATTACTAGGCCTATCATAGCTTAAACTAAAAAAAAAATCAAGTTTTTGCAATTGACCATGAATATTGACAATTTTAAAGTTTAGTGATATTCTTGATTGTTGAATACCACCAAGGGAGGGGTTTATGGATAAGCGCACTTTTGACTTTTCAACTGTACGATCCATTGCGGTTTCCCTTAAGTTGAATCTTGAGATTAAAACGCATAGTTCTCAAAATTTTCGTATCGTGGTCGAAGGTGAGCCGGCAGATGTTTCATGTGTTGACGTGCAACTGATCGATCATGGTAAACTGAGAATTATTCATTTTCGTAAACAGCGTAGTGGGAAACCCGCCAAGCGTCGATTCTTGTGTGGCGATCTATTCTCAGCTTGCAGCCATTCATTGAACGGGCTTTTGATCAAGTGCCGGGATCTTTCATTGATTCCGCTACGCGTTACGATTTTTGTTCCTCTCAATGAGACTTTGAACATTAGTATCAACAGTGAGATAGACTCACCGCCAGACAATCAACCTCATTCAGAGGCAAAAGTATGAGCACACAGACTTATTCCAAAATGCAGGACATATTCACTGTTTGGCTGCAGGAATTTGAAAGTTCGATTATGCATTCAGTTCGTCAGAGAATTAAGTTGTACCAGCACGGTGGGTGGCCACGGTTGAAGAGACAATTTGAAAGTATTATGATGAGAGTTGAAGATCATCGGATTAGAATGAAGGTGCTGATTGGAGCGACTGCTAGGCATGAAGTTTCTGAGCTGTTGCGGGAACAAGAATCAAAGTTTTTTGACATTCTTCGTTCATTTATTTCCATTGTGACAGACTTTCGGTATATGCTTTCTTCTATCAATCGCTAGATTGGCAATAACATTGCCAGTTTTTTGTATCAAAAAAATCCACTTGAGGTGAATATCTTTTGTTTGCACAAAATTATTTGGTACCGCCACGGGGAATCGAACCCCGGTTACCAGGATGAAAACCTGGCGTCCTAACCACTAGACGATGGCGGCATGATTTATTGTAAGAACAACAAAATCATAGCAAAATAATTTGTATTAGTCAAGAGTAAAAAAAGCTTCCCTGTTGAGAAAACTTTTAAATAATTCCAAACTGATTGCAGACAAATGGCCAGCCAATCACTGAAATAAACAAGTAGATTAGTAAGCCGGCAAAGAGTACAAGCGTAACCTCTGGGACTTCATCATCGATCCCGTATGCCACCAAACCATAAAGAGCAACTTGCGGAATGATCAGCATAAAAAACAGCAGATATAGAGCACCGAGATTTGTAGCAGCATTTATCAAAATTGCAGACACAGGCAAGTTGGGATTGAAAATGAAAGCCACACTCAAAGACACTAGAGCCAAAGTCATAAAAGTAATGCCATTATTTTTCCAAAAATTATTTTTCCGGTACATTCTTTTTAGTCGGTCTTGGTCAACAGTCAAAATTTCATCAGAATCAACATCCTTGATTTGAACTAATATATCTCCATATTTTTGAACCTTACTTTCCATAACCATGAATTTTCTCGGTCAATCATAAGATGATTTTGCTTCATCATGAATGTAAATAACATATCGAGCAAATCCAAATGGTTTGACCATAAAGTCAATAATTGAAATGAGCCAAGACAAAAATTTGGAATCTGTCAGTTTGGGATTATTCATTTATGACACTCCTCCTGCTTGTGGGGTAAAGAATTCAAAATAATATCACAAACTTATCTTTGTGTCAATGATGTTGAATTTATCCCATATTGAATAAAGTTATTACCTCAATTATAATAAAGTCATGTCAAACCCAATTACAATTTTAGCCATAGAATCCAGCTGCGATGAAACCGCCGCTGCAGTTTTGGAATTTAGGGCTGACAAAGTAGCGATTTTGTCTGATTTGGTTTCATCCCAAGTCAAAACTCACGCCAAGTATGGTGGTGTGATTCCAGAAGTCGCCGCCCGGATGCATATCAAGCAGATAATTCCCATAGTTGACACCGCCTTGAAAGAAGCCGCTGTCAATTCAGACATTATAGACGCTATTGCTGTTACCGGCGGTCCGGGGTTGATTCCCTCTCTTTTAGTTGGTGTCGAAACTGCCAAAAGTTTAAGCCTAGCCTGGAACAAACCTTTGATCAAAGTTAATCACATCGAAGGCCACGTATTTTCATCTTTATTAAATGAAAATTTGTCTGAGTTAAAAAACCTATTCCCAGCTTTATGCTTGGTAGTCTCTGGCGGACACACCGATTTGATTTTAGTCAAAAATTTTGGAGACTATGAAAGAGTCGGTGGCACCCGTGATGATGCAGTTGGTGAAGCTTATGACAAAGTAGCCAAGATGATGGACCTTGGCTATCCCGGAGGGCCGATTATTTCCAAGCTGGCTAGCGAGGTTACCGGCAGCCCATTTGAATTGCCTCGACCAATGATTGATTCCACAGATTTTGATATGAGTTTTTCCGGTATCAAGACTTCAGTTTTATATAAACTTCAAAAATATTCAGAAATTACCGATCAAGTTAAAAAAGAAATGAGTTTTGAATTTGAACAAGCTGTATCTGACGTTTTGGTCACCAAAACAATCAAAGCCGCCAAACAATTTGATGTCAAAAGTATTTTAATTGGTGGCGGTGTGGCTGCCAATAAAACTTTACGTGACAAATTACAAACCACCGTCGCTGCCACATTAAAAAACACTCCAGTTAAAATTCCAGAAATTAAATACACAGGAGACAATGCTGTCATGATCGGCTTTCCGGCCTATTTTCATTATCTAAATAAAAATTTCACTGACATAAAAGGTTTTCGACCCGATCCCAATTGGGAATTGGTATGAATTCTCGACAAAGAAAATATATCCTGGTAACTTGAATTGTTGCAACAAGCAAAGGAGGCAATGTGGGCATCTTTGTCTTGCTCGATGAATTTCTGATCAATAAGTTTCAAAAATTATCCGACTGGCTAACCAAACTTATCGGAGTTGGTGGTGTTAATTACAAGTTGGCTTACTTTACTTTGACATCGTATGTCGTGGTTGATATCTTTGCAGACTTTATTCGTGGTTTTCAGTGGTTCAATGTTATTGGTGTGGCTATCACTCTCTGGATTGGCATTATGTACAAAAATCTTTACGACATGAAAGAACGTATTGAAGATCAAGTCGCTGAGAGTAAGGCTGTAGATGGAATGTCAAGGGATATCATCTGGCGTCTGCTACGTCTTGGGTTTGTCATGTTCTTTCCTGTAATTGGCATCATGTTGTTATTCCAGACTCCTGGGAAAGACATTACATATGATTACTATGTCTACCATTCTGCCCGAGTTATTTCTGATTATTGTTTTGCTATTTCTTTATACTTTTTTGCCTGTCATAAACTGCCCCCTTGCCGTGGCAAGGCACGGGAATGGCTTGAATCATTTGGTCACAGCCCAGCCGAAGCCAAGGTTCAAGATTAATGTAGTTTAGATCAACCGATCTAAACTTTTTTGTTTATTTTTAGGTTAAAGGGTTTTGTGGGTTGACTTTTTTGCAAAAAAATGCTAAAATGTGTTATTGACCACCAAGAGGAGGTGCTATGTTCACGAAGCTGGATGCGTATCTGATTTCCAAATTTCAGGCGTTTTCCAATTGGCTGACCAAGTCATTTGGCTGGGGGCGGATCAACTATCGATTGGCTCATTTCTTGTTGATTTTATTCCTGTTGTCCAGCTGTCTCCATTTTGCCCTGGTGACATACTCAGTTTTTGACTACTTTGGAGTTGCCTTTGCTTTGTTTGTTTGGATCGGTATGCGTTACCTGTATTTGAACAAGGAGAATAAGGAGGATTCTGGTGGGGAGGTTTCCGCCTTGGATCCGAGCACTAATGAGCCAGTCACAGTTTTTGTGCGGCTTCTCTTCTTCTTTTCAATTCCGACACCGATCGTGATTTTGATGTTTGTACCAGAAGCCAATATGATGTTTACCGCCTATCACATTATCAACCTGTTTGCCCGCATCATGATTGCTCTATCCATTTACTTCTTCGCCTGTCACGGATTGCCTCCATGCCGGGGACGACTGGGTGAGTGGCTGAATTCATTCGGTCGGCAGTCAGTGCCAGTCAGGATCAAACAAGATCCTCGAGTTTAGATCAATCGGTCTAAGCTTTTTTGTTAGCCGGTTCCAACCGACTGCCAGGCAGTCGGGTTAGGACGGAGGGGATTGGATGGGGACCCTAAACATTTTTTTAAATTATGCTATAGTGTTTATATATGAAAATTGTTACAAATTCAGAACAAGAAACCCTTGATTTTGCTCGGAAATTTGTCTTGGAATTAAAAGGCGGCGAAGTTTTTCTATTAGAAGGAAATCTCGGAGCCGGGAAAAGTGTTTTTGTCCGTGGCGTGGCAATGGGTTTAGGGGTAAAAAAAAATATCACCAGTCCGACTTTTGTCATTATGAAAGTTTACGATGTCGCAAAACATGATAAAATAAAGAAGTTGGTTCATATCGATGCGTATCGGGTCGAAGCTGATGATTTGTTCCAAATCGGCCTGGAAGAATATTTGAATGATCCGGAAACCGTGGTTTTTATTGAGTGGGGTGAAAAAGTTGCAAAAGATTTAAAAAAATATAAGTTCAAAACTATCAAAATAGAACATCAAGATAATTTACGTGAAATTAATATTCAATAGTATGACAAAAATCGACTTCCCGCCAAAGGATAATGACAAAAAACCTAAAACGGTAAAAAGTAAAATTGCTCAATTTCATGATCAAAAATCTGGAGGTTTTGATGATAAGACCGGTATTATGTATGAACCTGATGTGCTTGAAAAAGATTATAATAAATGGCTTGATTTTTTAGCTTATGCTGAAAAGCGCCTAATGAAAGAAAGTGAAAAAACACCTAAGTATGATTTGATAAAAGATACTTTGGAAAAAATCGATCAAATTAAGTTGGGTGAATTTTCAATTGATGACCCTGAGCATGAGAACATTCTGGAAAAACAAAAAACCCAAGCCAAGCAGTTGATTGATACAGTTATCTCAAAAGCCATAGAGTATTATCAATATGTTTTGGCTCAACAGGCTTTGAAGGCAGAGGGTGATGTCAAAGCAATTGAAATCTCTGATTCTCGTCGTCGCTATCTTCATAATGCATTGATCGATGCCCTTCGTATTGCCAATCGTTATATCTACCGCCATTTCGCAGCTCTAAATGCCGAACAGCTTGCACAATTTGAAGAGCAGGAAGAAGAAAAAGGCCATGAAGTTATTGATGTCGTACGCCTACCTTTTGGAGAAAAGGTGTTTGTTCCCAAAGAAGTTAATTTGCAGGATAGGTATTCAGTCGCCGCTTGGGGGTTTGAGTTAATTTCTGAAATGAAGTTTAGAGAAGAGGAAGATCGACACACAAAAGCCGCCTAAATTAATAAAGAAAAGAAAAAAGAGGTTGTTGCCTCTTTTTATTATTTAAATAAATTTAGTTTAATAGTCTCCAATGCAAAATCAATTACGTCAGACATTAGTTTGTCATCATCAATATCACTAGGTATGTTTAGATGAGTTTTTAGTCTATCCAGCTGCTGTTTAAGAGTATCTTTTAGATCATCATCAGGCATCTTCATCAGTTTATTTTTCTGAATTTTGAAGTATGTCATGAATATATCTAGGATAATATGTCCTGTATCTCTATTATAGAAAATAATACGTAGTTGTTTTTGCATCTTTGACTTCCTTCTCCCCTCGTAGTTTGATGTTTTACTTTATTATAAAACCAGCACCTTGTCAAGGCCTGGCTGTAATGTGCCGACACATATGGCGGTTTTTGCCCAAGACTGTATAATCTTGGTATATGGCAATATCTATGGCAAAAACAATCAAAGAAGAGC
>PFAP01000001.1:45355-51253 GCA_002773615.1 Candidatus Falkowbacteria bacterium CG10_big_fil_rev_8_21_14_0_10_39_11 | reverse complement strand
ATTAATAAAACCGCCAAATGTGTGTGCCTAAAACAGGCGAATTAGGATCAATATGTTATGAATTATTCTAATTCACTTAATTCACCTCCGCCGAGGACGCCTGCCTGTCGGCAGGCAGGGATGCCTCCTTCGGCGCATAATTATTCTAAAGAATGACTAGCGTTAAATTTCTAATAACTAACTAAAAACTCCAATTGGTAATTGGAGCTTGTGATTTTTTTTAGGTCACTTAGTATAATTAGAACAATTAGAATAATTTAAATGGTCATTCCTTGTTTCTCACCATATTGTTTTTTGTAATAGTCTTGATATTCACCGCTGCGGACTCGCTTCCACCACTCTGGATTGTCTCGATACCAATTGATGGTCTGTTCGATGCCCTGATCAAAAGTGATTTGCGGTTTCCAACCAAGCTCGACCATCGCTTTGTAAGGTCGAATAGCATAACGTCGATCGTGGCCTTTGCGGTCTTCCACATATTCAATCATTTCCTCACCAAAGCCCATCTTTTGTAAGATCAAATCTGTAATTTCGCGATTGGTTTTTTCTTCCATCGCGCCGAGGCAGTAGGTCTGGCCTACTTTGCCAGCGTGAATTATCATATCAACCGCCCGATTATGATCTTCAACGTGAATCCAATCACGAATGTTTAATCCATCACCATAAAGTGGGACTTTTTTGCCTTCAATCAGATTGGTAACAAATAAAGGAATCAATTTTTCCGGGAACATATTGGGGCCGTAATTGTTGGCGCAATTGGATATGGTTATAGGCAAACCGTGAGTATGATAATAGGCACGAACCAAATGGTCTGACGCGGCCTTGGAGGCTGAATATGGGCTCCTCGGGTCATATGGCGTCTCTTCATGAAAATGACCCTCAGCACCAAGCGAACCAAAAACTTCATCGGTTGAAATATGGTGAAAACGTTTGACATTATTTTGACGGGCCGCTTCCATGACGGAAAAGGTACCAATAACATTGGTTTGGACAAAAGCGTCAGCGCCCATGATCGAACGATCAACATGAGTTTCCGCCGCAAAGTGAACCACCACATCAACGCCTTTCATCACATGATTCAAAAGTTCAGTATTTAAAATATCACCCTTGACGAATGAATAATTCGGGTGATTTTCGATATCACGTAAGTTTTCCAAATTACCGGCATAGGTCAATTTATCATAATTGATTACCGCATAACTTGGGTATTTGGTCAAAATATAACGAATAAAATTTGATCCGATAAAACCGGCCCCTCCAGTGACTAGCATTTTCATAATTTGTTCGTTTAAGATTAACCCTCCGTGCTATTTAACTTATTATATTTGAGATTAAAAGTCAATTATCTCCTACCATGTCGCCCTGAGCTTTGTCGAGGGGTAAATGTATGCTTCGACCCTTCGACACTGCTCAGGACAAGCTTGCTCAGCATGACACAAAAATTGTGTTCATTAAGCTAGTTTAAATTATTAGTATGACGATTTTTGGCGAATAGTTGATAGCGATAGAAAGCAGCTAGAGTCGGCGCATTGGAAATCTCACCGCGAGAAATCATTTGCTCTACTTCGACCAATGGAACTTTTTTCATGGTGAGAAATTCGGTATAGGCTGGATTGTTGACTTCTTCAACATTGAGGTTTTCGGCAACAAAAATGTAGGCTTCTTGGTTACAAAGTCCATTACAAAAATCAAAATGACCAAACTCTGTCCACTTGCCGGCAGAGACGCCTACTTCCTCCAATAATTCCCGTTTGGCCGCGGCCAGAATATCTTCGTCACCGCTTTCCAGAGCTCCCATCGGCAGCTCCCAAGAAAACTTTCTAACCGGATAGCGATATTGACCCACAATGTACAATTCTTTTCCCGGAGTCAAAGCGATAATAATCACACCGGCACTGCGATCAATATAAGTATACTTCCCCACCTGACCACTGGGCATGACGACATCATCCTGAACCAAACGATACCAAGGATTTTTGTGGATCTCATTGCTTTTCATGGTTTGCCATTCTTGGTGCATATATTTTAGTTTAAAGTTGAAAGATTAAAGTTGTCAGTAAGGAGGGAGCACTTATTAGTTGCCACCACACGGAAGACATAAACATAGTTCAAAAGTATACAACCATAAAAATATTGAAAGATGTAATTTGTAATTCGGGGTTTGTTATGTGTAATTAGGGAGATTCTCAAGTGTATTGAGAACTCCATATAGGTGGAAATTAAATCAACCTAAGCACACATTCATTTTGATCCAGTAAAAGTTTTCTATTTAAAGTAAATACTCCCCCCGAATAAAGCCTCTGCTATTCATGTCTTGGACTTGATCAGCAAGAGGTGATCCCGCATCTACAAATACGTCACCGTTAACTGTAAGCCCATCTGGTAACTTTTCTACCGGCTGATTTCGAAGGTCTAAAGAGCCTCTATTTTTTTTTCATCAAAGCTTGAAGCTCCTCTAAGGTTGGTTCAGCACCAAGGGGTTTTTCTTGCCCCATTTTTTCAAAATCTGTCATAAATTTTCCTTATAAATTATTTATAAATTGTTTTTAATTGAATCCGCAAACTCCTGCATTTGATCGGGTGTAAATTCTTTGAAATTTTTGAGACCTATAAACTAGCGATTTGCACCCACTTTAGAAATTCTGCTCGAACTTCATCAATATTTTGGTATCCTGAAGCTTCTAATAAAGCTTGTTGAAATTGTTTGCCCTCCCATTCCTTAGATTTATTAATGGCCTCATTGCCGGGGATTCTCCCAAGCTTAACGTCTGCAATTAACTTTAAGTATTCCGGTGCCGTTGAGTGAAGTTCGTTATCTATTACTGCCGGTTCAAAATCACCAGGTGTAAGATCATCATTTCTCCTTTCTGGTGACGGAGATGCTTTTATTAATTTGATCATCTCCCCAGTTCCAAAAACTTCCTTTATCCAAAGCAATAATGCTTGTCCAACTTTATATTCAGCCGCATTCAAATCTTCCTCGAAAGTCACCGGTTTACTAAAATCCAAACATCTATTGTATAAATCTGCTTCCTCTAACAAACCTTCTTTAACTGCCCCTGCTGATTCTTTGGTTGGTAATCCATCATCAGTATTTTCAAGTAAGCTGGCCCACCCCTCATCAAGTAATCTTGTCGCTGGCTGTCGTTGCAAACCGGTAACAGACCACATAGCAACGTGTGCTAATTCATGTTTTAAAGTTTGTTGCATTCCAGGATAATCCATTCCCTCTAAATGCAATTCATCAACTAAGTTTTTTTCATCTTCCATCGATGAGAACCTTTGATCAAATATAATTTCCACACCATCGCTATGAACTTCAACATTACCAAGTATTGGAGCTCCTGTCGCTTCAACAAATTTAACTTTTATTTCAGGTAAAGCCCAATCTTCTATCCCAAGTGTTTGAAAGGATTTTTTTAATTCAAATACTGCCCGATCCATAACCTCTTGTCGTTCAGGGCATTCTATTTTTATCATCACCTCCTTTGGCTGTAATGTCTCAGCTCCTTTCTGCCTGTCAGTCTTTATGGTTTCGTGTGGTTTGGTTTTACTAATATCTTCTAAATTCATATTCACCATATTGGGATAAATTAACCATTCTACATATTACTTTTAATTGATTGCGCGAACTCAGACATTTGTTCTGATGAAAATTCTTTGAAATTTTTGAGATCAATAGACCCTCCGTGGCCGTCGTTGGCAAAACGAGGAACCAACCAGACATGAGCGTGTGGTACTTCCTCACCAAAAACCATAGAGACAACCCATTTGGTGTCAAAGGCTTTTCTTTGAGCGTTGGCAATTTTTTTGACTGCGGCGAAATAACCTTCAATATTCTCCACGTCCCAAACCCAGCGGACATGCTTTTTGGGAATGACTAAAACGTGACCTTTGTTCCGAGGTTGGATATCGAGAAAACCTAAGAATTCATCGTCTTCGTAAACCTTGTAGCTGGGAATTTCACCAGCAATGATTTTGCAAAATATACAGTCAGTCATATATAAGTAATTAGTAAAGAGTAAAACGTAATTCGTTATTCGGGATTTGTTATTCGTAATAAAAGGCAGGAACAATTCAATGTTCTAGTGTTTTTATGCGCTCGCGCTTTTATGTTTTACCTGTCCGCTGGCTTGTCTTCCGCCGCTTTATGCGTAGGCGGAATACTCTCATGCTCTCTGTCAAGGTTAAACATGATATGCTACACGCTACATGATTTCTGTTTTCCGCCAAAGGCGGATCATCTTTCAGTGATAATGCTTTCATGTTTTTATGCTTTCATGTTCTTGTGTTTTAATGCTTTTATGCTTTCATGTTCTTGTGTTTTAATGCTTTTATGACTCTACGCTCCATTTTTTATAATACTGACAATGGCGAACGCTACAGCTGCCCACAAAACATAAATAGCTACATCGTGCAGCCACATTAAATTTAAAATAAATCCAAGAAAAATCAACCCAATACCAATGACTTGCAAAGTTAGTTTTGTTTTCCCCCAAATATTAGCTTTGAGGTTTAATTTGTGACCAATAAGCTTGCCAACTCCGCTCAAGATAAGAACAATCAAATCCAGACCGACAATTAAGATCGCTAAGGTTAAATCCACCTTGATCAACAGAATCAAGCTGGCTGATGCAATCAAAATTTTGTCAGAAATCGGATCAAGCAAGGTCCCGAATTCGGTAATCATGTTGCGGCCACGTGCTAACGCACCATCAAACATATCAGTCAAAGCCAAAGTGATGAATAACACCAATGAGCTGATATACCAGCCCTGCCATAAGATGTAAATTAAAAATGGCACACCAATCAATCTGGCAATGGTCAAACGATTGGGGGTCACCCAGATAGGAATAATTGGAAAAAAAATGCGACAAAATGGATCAAAGAAGTTTTCCATTGATCGTCTAATTTTTTCAAACATATAAAATATGTTATTTTTTTATCTATTTTTGGTTTCCCAATCAAAACCAATCTGGGGATCGTCAAAAGGAATGCGTTCTTCATCCGGGTTGGCCGGATCGTAGGCTTCGCTGGTGTGATAGAAAAGGCAAACTTTTTCCTGACCGATCACGCGGTAGCCATGAGCCACGAATGGCGGAATAGCAATCAAAGCCGGATTGTCCTCTCCGGCGTAGATAACTTGGGTTTCGCCTTTAGTTGATGAATCTTCGCGCATGTCATGAAGTACGACTTGGGCCATACCTCGAACCACAAACCAGACATCCCACTGCTTTTTGTGCCAGTGAAAGGCTTTGATCACGCCAGGATGAGTTTCGGTGTAACTGGTCTGTTTGACTTCATGAAAAGTATCTTCGCCGTCTTTGATAATCTCAGCAAAATAACCACGATCATCTGAATAGCGTTTGATTGGTTTGATTTTTACTCCGTCGATCATACATTAAGATTAATAAGAGATTAAGAAAACTCAGAGATTAAGTTTAGGCACTCTTACCCGTGGCTTTAGCCCGGGGAGCCGAATTTTACCTCCCGCACTAAAGTGAAGGGAAGGATACTATATCATCTATATCTTACACAAAAAAGGGGCAGTTCGTCAATTGGTGGTAGCAACTTGGATGCCGCCAGTGTAACTGGCGGGGAGAGCAAAAAACTCGCCGAGCATGGCTCCTTTGGGAGTGAAAATTCGGATATGGGGTCCACCAGTCTTGCCGGGAGCGGTAATAATATCTATGTATCCATCAGCATCAAAGTCTCCGGTAGTAACGCGCACGCCGCCTCGAAATTTTTCATTGTAAGCAAAGAAACTGGCTCGGAGTGAACCGTCATAAGAAAAAGCTCGGACATGTGGCCCGCCACCAAAATCAGCGCCGACCACAATGTCGTCATAGCCATTGCCGGTAATATCGCCCAAAGCAACGTTGATTCCAGCGGTAAAAT
>PFAP01000001.1:37313-45271 GCA_002773615.1 Candidatus Falkowbacteria bacterium CG10_big_fil_rev_8_21_14_0_10_39_11 | reverse complement strand
CGACAGCTACGCTGAGACCAGACCAACTATCATTATCAAAAGCTTTGAACTCTGTTTGTAATTTGCCATCTTGATTGAAGACGCGAACAACCGGTGAGTGGTCTTTTTCCGGGACAACAACATATTCCAATAAACCGTCACCATCAACGTCACCGGCACTAGCGATAACTCCGCCGCGAAATGAGTCTTCAAACGCAAGAAAACTGCTAACTAATTCTTTGCCAGAAGTAATACCTCGGACAAACGACTTATTCCCCGGTTTTGCGCCTGTAACCAAATCATCAACACCATCCTGATTAATATCAGCGTTGGTAATATTTAGACCGGTAAAACCTGAACCAAAGACTTCAACATCATTCACGTGTCGGAAGGTAACATCATATTCATAGGCAGTCGCCGGATAGGTTTCGTCAGCGCTAACATAAAATTTTAGCCGATTTTCCAAATTAAATTCGTCGTATGTTTTGGTAATCGCCGCTGAAACATCCAGAAGACCGGCACCCAATTGTCCAGCGACAGTTGTATTTAAACGATCAATGTTAAAAGCCGTACTGGTCAAAATTTCAGCCACTTGTTCGTTGGTAAGTGTGGGATTGATGGACTTCATAAGAGCAACGGTACCGGAAACCAAGGCGGTCGAGAATGAGGTTCCTTGATAGCCTCCCTCAACCAACTGATTGAACTCCGAAGAATTATTATCAAAATAAACTAAACTGGTAATATTATCTCCCGGAGCGACAATATCAATACAGTTGCCGCCGTAGTTGGAATAAGCTGATAGCTTGTTGTTGGAATCGGTCGCCGCTACGCCAATAATGGCATTCAACTCCCAATCATTATCATAACAGATTGGATAAACTTTGTTTGTGGCCAAATTCAAGCCACCGTCAGCCGTGTTACCGGCCGCGGCCACAATCGTGACATTATTTTCATAGGCTCGAACAATAGCATTTTTCAAAGCACTGTAATGTTCATCCCCACCAAAACTGAGATTGATAATATCAGCACCATTATCAACGGCATAATGAATTGCATCTGAGACTGAAGTTGAAGTACCATAACCACCGGCGTTCAAAACTACCAGTGACATTATTTTTACTTTGGAGGTAACACCTTTGATACCAATATTATTGTCATGAATCGCTGAGATCAAGCCGGCAATAAACGTACCGTGCTTAACCGCTTCCACCGTGTAACCTTGACCAATATATGGCTCTGGTTTGGCTTCATCAGTAATAAAATTCCAACCATTGATATCGTCAATATAACCATTATTATCATTATCGAGACCATCGCCAGCAATTTCACCTGGATTGACCCAAATATTGTCTTTGATGTCTGGATGTCCAATATCAACACCAGTATCAATCACGGCCACCACAATCTCGTCGCTACCAGTGGTAATCTCCCAAGCTGGTCTGACATTGATTTGATCCAAATACCACTGATCTTTTTCAAACGGATCGACTGCGAGAGCTTGATTAGCACTCAAAAATACAATCAAGGAAATAATTAAATATTTAAATATAACTTTTGACATAAATGTAACAAATTTAGCGAATAATACTAATATAATAGCATATTGGGCGGCTTATTGACAAACATCAAAATTTGTGTCAAACTAGAAGGTGACCTAAACTTGAAGCAATATTTGCTTATTGCAAACAAAACGATACAGTACGGAGGATCCAATGGCAGCAACTACCGTTATCAACATGGAGGATCGACGTCGAACAACTCGGCGGCTGACAAAGTTTCATTTGAAGGTGCCCGAAAATGATTCGGCGGATGTAATTTCGCTGAAAGAAAGAGTGCCAACAAATCTGGCCACCAATAACTCATTTCTCAAAAGTCGCCTTGAAACACGACTGAGTCACTTTATTCTGAGTTTATTTGAAAACGGGATAATTGAGCAGTATCGCCTCCAACGGTTACTGATTTCATTGGCCCATAAAGCTAGACAAGAACAAGAGGTGGCGGAAAACGTCATTGACTGGGTTCGGCGAGAAGTAGATCGTGACGGTCTACTGTCCGTGGTAAAGAGAGAAGAAGCGCTGTGGCACCAAGGTATGGTTGAGAATCAATCATTCTTTGGCAAAGCCACGCTCCCCTACCACAAGCGCATTTTTCACAAGAACTTCCCGGCTGATACCAGCAATGTGCTGGTGCTACTCAAGAATCAGGCGGGGGCAACCAATGAAAGACTGAAAAGAAAGATCCATCATGATTTTCTGCCGGTGTGGAACTGGCTGGTAATCTGCTTCCGAATCATTCGGTTGTCAGACCTGCAGAGACAAGTCAACCGTCCAAGGAGTCAAGAAACTGAGCGCAATACCCAGCCCAAGCCCATCGGGCGCTGGAGCCAATTCTGGCGTAGAGTGTTCAAACTTGATAAGTAAAAGACGCCCAACGAGCGCCTTTTTTGTTTTTAAAATAATCGGTGTTACAAATGATGCCAATAGAGGATTAAATTAACTCAGAAATATTTGAAGCTAAACTATCAATCCCAGAAAATTCTGGTAGAATAATCGATTTTATCTTCTCTCGAGCTGAAGCTTTTATATTATTTGCAATGACTTCAGATGCACCCCCAATACTGGCACAATTATCTTCAATTAAAATGTCTGGGGAATATTGTTCTACTACATCAACATATGTTTCATTATCTTGGCAATATATTAATCTGCCTGGAGGGAAATTATGAGTTTTGATAACCTTGGAAATATCATTAACTTCTTTGTCGCTGCTTCTTGACGTTAAATAAATAATGGCTGCCCCCTGTTTTTGCCATGAAGATATTTTATCAACGGCTGAACCGATTGGAATATAAGAACTAAAGTCATGGACTGATGGCTCTTTTTTCTTCACCTGTTCAATAATTTTATCCCGAGATAATCCTTGGCCGGCTTTATGCATAAGAATGGTACCCTCGGTAAAAATCATGATCTTCATAAGATTATTTTTTATTCTCAACCTTATCTTTGATTTCATCAATTAATTCTTCCAGAGTTAATTCTCGTTGTTCTTCTTCACCACGAAGACGGACAGTGTATTTGGTGGTTTCCATTTCTTTGTCGCCAATCACCAGCATGTAAGGATTTTTTTCTTTTTCTGACTTTCTAATTTTGTTGCCAACGGTTTCATCACTGAGATCAATTTCAACTCGAATTTTTTCTTGTTTTAACTTGGCCGCCAAGTCTTTGACATAGTCATGATGTTTTTCACCCACTGAAATTAATTTGACCTGAACTGGAGTCAGCCAAAGCGGGAAATCACCGGCATAATGCTCAATCATCACCGCCATAAAGCGTTCCAATGAACCGACCAGGGCGCTATGAATCATAACTGGGCGATGTTTTTTGCCATCTTCGCCAATATACTCCAGTTCAAAGCGTTCCGGCAGATTGAAATCAATCTGAATAGTAGATAGCTGCCAATCACGGCCGAGAGAATCTTTGGCGACAATGTCCATCTTGGGACCATAGAAGGCCGCGTCGCCTTCGGCAATCATATATTCGACTTTCTTCTCTTTGACTAATTTTTCAAGCAATTCCTCAGCTTTAGACCAAACCTTCTCATCTCCAAGATAAGCTTTCATATTATTCTTATCGGAAAAACCTAAGCGGACATAATAAGTCATACCATAAGTTTCCATGGTTTCTTTTTCAGCGTCGAGCAACTGACTGAATTCATCAGCAATTTGATCTTCACGACAGAAACAATGGCCGTCATCCTGGGCAAAATAACGTAAACGAGTCAGGCCGCTAAGTTCGCCCGGTTTTTCATCACGATAAAGATTGGCAAAATCAGCAATACGAACCGGCAAGTCCTTGTAGCTGCGAATGTCAGAAGCAAAAATCTGAGTATGTTGCGGGCAGTTCATTGGTTTGAGAAAATATTCCTCATCGGTATAGTTGGAAACTACGCGGAACATGTCCTCTTTGTACTTGTCATAATGGCCAGATTTTTTAAATAGTTCGGCTTTGTTCATTTGCGGGGTGTGAACTTCAACATAGCCCATACGTTCACGCAATTCACGAGAATATTCACCAATCATACGGCGCAAAAATGCGCCTTTGCCGGTATAAAGAGGTAAACCGGGGCCAACCAATTCTGAATTGACAATTAGACCAAGTTCTTTGGCTAATTTTCGGTGATCTCGCTTTTCTGCCTCCTCCCGCATCTTCAAATAATTGTCGAGATCTTCTGGGGTAGCAAAAGCCAAAGCATAAAGCCGTTGAAGCATCTTATTATTTTCATCACCACGCCAATAAGCGCCGGCAATTTTATCGACTTTGAAAGCCCCCACTCCTTTGGTTGAACTGACATGAGGACCGCGGCACATGTCGTCAAACATGGTCTGGCCATTGCCGTCAATATTTTTGTAAAATCCAATTTCAGTCTCACCTGCCTTTTCCAAAGCCTCAATCAAATCCACCTTGTAGGGATTGGCCGCCAATTTTTCTTTAGCTTCGGAAATTGGAAGGGAATACTGTTCGAACTTTTGATTGCCAGCGACAATTTTTTTCATTTGCTTTTCGATCTTTTTCAACGCTTCAGGAGAAAATGATTCTTGACCGAGATCAAAATCATAATAAAATCCATTATCGATATCCGGGCCAATAGCTAACTTGGCTTCAGGATATAATTTTAATACAGCCTGAGCCATGATGTGAGCCAGAGAATGGCGCATTTTTTTTAAATTGTCATTTTCCATATTTTTAAAAATGTTTCTTTGAATTATTATTTTTCTGTACTCATTAAATCTATAACTTTGAATCTCAAACCGTGCTCTCGAGGAATCAAAGCGGTACTGCCTTGATCGAAACGAACTGCTTCTAATCTCTCAAGTAATTTGGCCGCTGGCATTTTCTTTCCATTTGACAATGTCACCGTCTCCATCAAAGCGATCGCGATTTCCAAATCATGAAAACTTTTTGATACTTCGACATTAAATTTATTCATGGTTGTAGCAAAAATCTTTTGTTGCTCCGGGCTCATTGATTCCATATCACCAAAGCCAACAATCAACTCGGCCGGAATCTTTTGTTGCTGAGTGAAATACTGCATGTCCACCCCAGTACGGAATATTACATGACGCCAATTATCACCTTTTATTTCATTAGGATAATTGGTAAACTGCCTCAACGTTCCGAATTTGTCATAATAGGCATTCAGGCCCTTGCAGGTTAAAGTGACATTCAAACCCGGTACATCCATAATGCCGGCATTGCCGCCCATTGACTCATCACCAGACAGGGCTCGGCCCTCGGTTTTGAGCATTCGAATGTTTTCAGCCACAATGCGATCAATATTTTCGTTGGAGAACTCTTGTTCATTTTTGGGCGGCTGATTCATAATTAATGTTGGATCTTCATGAGTCATAAATTTTTATTATTTTTCA
This sequence comes from Candidatus Falkowbacteria bacterium CG10_big_fil_rev_8_21_14_0_10_39_11, assembly GCA_002773615.1. Classification (GTDB taxonomy): domain Bacteria; phylum Patescibacteriota; class Patescibacteriia; order UBA11705; family UBA11705; genus UBA11705. Next base: position 39,867 of record PFAP01000001.1, on the reverse strand, counting down.
ATTATAAATGTGGCTGGGCCATCGTTTTCCAAATCAACCTTCATCATGGCTTGGAACTTACCGGTGGCAACTTTCAAACCGGATTTTTTTAACTGGTCAACGAATTTTAAATACAAATCCTTGGCCAGAAACGGAGCGGCGGCGCCAAAAAAGTCTGGGCGTCTCCCCTTTTCGCATTTGCCGGACAGGGTAAATTGAGATACGACCAAAATTTCACCATGAGTGTCAATTGAAGACCGATCAAACTCGCCGCCTTCGCCGGCAAAAATCCTGAGGTTCAAAACTTTGTCCGCCAAAGGTTTTATTTTTGATTCATTGTCTTCTTTGTCTATCCCCAAAAGAATTAAAATCCCCTGACCGATTTCTCCGACGACTTTTTCCTCAACGGTCACTTTGGCATGATTAACTCTTTGGATTAATGCTTTCATGAGTTTAGTGAACTAGTTAATTAGTGAATCAGCTTGATCGTAATTTAGGTTTTGTATCATCGTAAGACAATAATTCGTAGATTCGTAGCCCATTCGTAATTCGTAATATAAATAAATAAAAACCAAGGCTATCAACCTTGGGACCATCTTTTGACGGCGTTTCCACCCAATTTCCCCTTTTTCTCCACACTTCGAGTGCCTCAGTGTGACAAGATTTAAGGGCTCTTAATTTCTTCAAATTGTCCTCAAAAGTTTAGTTAAACTATTGTTCAGTTTAAGTCCAAAATACCGAACAGTCAGGTGGTAGCTGACTCAATCACCTTTGATCAATTTAATTATATGTAATAGCGGCCCAGCTGTCAAATAACCACTTGACATTTTCAGTCTATAATGCTAATATAATAAGCGGTGTAAACACAACTGGAGGCACAAATGATCTTTTTTCGGGAAAAATGTCCCGCTTGTCAGGGACACCTGCGGTTGGGAATCCGGTATTCATCAGAAAGTTCTTCCGGATTCAGAAATGTTCCGTGTGCTTTATGTTCCGGAACGGGGAAATCTTCTGAACTAACCTTTGTGGAACATCTTGAACGATTGATTCTAAAGCTGCCGAAATTGTTTCGGTGGCTAATAAAATTTCCCACAAAACTCTGGAATAAATGATGGCCTGGAAAGCTCCAGAACCAATCATCATTCATGACACGTGTCTATCAGCGCTTCATGCTCGAGCAGCAATCTGTTTGGCCGCAGAGTTGCATAAAAAGAAAGTTGAGCCTGGACATGTCATGATCACCAGTACTTTTATTCATGAAAAAGATCACGGTCCAGAACCTCAAGTCAATCAACCCAAAGAATTCACTCTCGAATGGATTATGTTTATTGGGTCGATGAAACATAACAATTTTAAAATTGAACCCAACGCGGTTCTTTTTTCTTTTAAACAAAAACCCTGAAGTAGATATACTTTCCGCCTACGCAAAAGCTACGGCGGACAAGTTATATACCACCTCAGGGCATATTAACATTTTATGCTAATTGTAATAGTCTTGTCATTTAATTCTCTACATATCCAGCGGGAAATCTGATCCTGAATACAATTCGTGAAATGAAATAGCATCTAAATACGAAATATACGAGTATGAATCAAACTTGAAGACATAATCAATACCCTTAACTGAACAATCTCTTCGTTCAGTTTGAAAAGTACTAATAACACCGGAAAAGACTCGGTACATTCTCACATCATCAAAAGTTGCATACGCTTCCACTCGAAAACAATCGTCTTCTGTGCTAACAACAACATCCAAAGCCCGCCAATCATAGCCATAGTTTTCCATCATCACAAAACCAGAATGTGTGGCTAGAACATAATGCCATTCTGGATTATGCTCTGATCTCAAACCTTCAATTTCGAAACATGGCATGTCAACATCACACATAACCAAGGCATTGGCTGATGGAACAGTCATAAAACTAATACCAACAAAAGCAATGGCGATAAACAACGGAACAAAATGCTTCATGCGTGTCTCCTTTCTTCTTCTGCCTCGCCCCAGAGGCAGTACATTTCTCGCTGAACTGGATATGATGGTATATAGGTTTCAATCAGGCGGTAATGATCTCGAATAAAGGTCTCATCAACTGACTTGTCGTCTTTTTGAATCAACACAATATCCTCCCATTCACCCTGAGAAATTGAAACCACAATTGTCCAACAACCGTCTACCAAATATTTGTTCTCACCGGACTTACAATCACCACAGACATGCTCGATCTTAACATCGGCGATTTCAATTTTTTGCAGAAGCTCAAACAGATCGGCCTCAGAAAACGGCAACTGACTGGAGTCCATCTTTTGCCTCCTCGTGGTGCCTGCCTGCCGATAGGCAGGGTAATTTAGCTATATTAGTACAAACAGATAGTCTTGTCAACTAAAAAGAGCCGCTAATGGCTCTATTTTATCTGTGTTATTCGCTAACAACTTCAATGACTATATTGTCCGGTAATGACGGCACTCGTTTGACCCAGAATGGCGATAATCGAACTTCAACAGACTCAATCTCATCAAAGCTAGCCAAATATAATTCGACCCCTTTGTCACTAAGTCCGGCAATTTTACTTTTATC
>PFAP01000001.1:0-37304 GCA_002773615.1 Candidatus Falkowbacteria bacterium CG10_big_fil_rev_8_21_14_0_10_39_11 | reverse complement strand
TTCTTCTTGATTATAATTTTGGACTACATAAGTCAAATTTTCCAATTGAATACGGCTTAATTCACGTTCACCGGTGACTAACTGTTTGAGCCGCTCGGCTGAAAGGTCAATAATGGCTTGCTGCTCAAGACCAATCAATGTTACGTTCATTTTTTGCATCAAGGTAAAAGTTTCTGTTACGTCATCAATGCCGGCACTGACGCCTTCTTCGACAATACGCTTATCAACTAAGACAGCCACATAACCGTCACTCACCTCTGCTTCAAATGCTGTGATTGCTTTTTGATACAACTCTTCAGTCAGATCTTCCTTCGCTCGAGCAATATCAACTGATTTAACCACTTTTAATGCTCCGGGTGAACTTTTTAAAGTGGCATTGCTTTCAGCGAAAACTTCACTTTGGAGTGATTCAGATAAACCGGGAATGGTAAATTTGCTTGGAGCCAAGGATTCAAACAATGATGGATCATCAGCATAAACATCCGCATTCACAGTGCCACCGGCGGGGACGGTCACTCGGTCCTTGAGACGAAGCAAAACACCATCAGAAGTAATTAATCGAGTCGTGGCCACCAGTGGCTGACTAACCGGTCTCCGGTTGGTGATCGTAACCTGTCCGATGACATTGCCCTCAACGTCTTTGCTTCCGGTCGCATGATATTCTTTGGTCATTTCCACTTCGGTGTCGAATAAAAAGCCTTTCAACTCTCCGGGACTTAAATTGTCATCCTGGGTTTCAATATCAGCAATAAAGTCAGTCGACACTGTTGCCAAACGCGGAGTGATACGAATCAAGGCGCGACTAAATGAAAAGTAAAAAATTATAAATATCAAAGCAATCGTCAAAATAACAAAAACTGCAATAAATTTAACGTAAAGCTTCGATACCCCCACCTTGTTGGTTTGTCTTGAGCTCATAGAGGAAAGTTTTATTATAGATTATAAAATTATTCGCTTAAATCTGAATATTTTCCCCGCCATTGATTTAATTCATCAAAAATTTTGTCATTAAAATTGGCTGGCTTGTATTTGAAAATGGCATCAGCATTGCGTTGACAATATTTGAGCTGATCAATGCTTTCTTGACTTGAATACCACCTGTAGCTATCTAATATGTCTGCTGCCTTTATAATTAAAGCCTCCAGCCCTACGCCAATACAACGAGTAATCAGCTCTGTTGTCTTTTCAGCTTTATCGGAAATTGAATCATCTTTGGTGTTGGCTAAAATTAATTTGAGAACCAAAGAACCAAATTCTTTTTCAATCATTTCTTTTGTGGCACTGGACCACTCAATCGTATCATGCAATAAACCGGCCAAAACAATATTTTCTGAATAACCCTGGTTGTATAAATAAACTCCAACTCTAATGTCGTGGAAAATAATTGGTTTGCGCGAGCTCTCATCAGAAACTGGCATGTGCTGAATAAGCAAGCTAACGGCTTGTTCAAATTTTACGTTCAATGACTTGGTCATATCAGATACTATTATTACACCCTTGATTATACCACACAAAAGCCTGGGCTCCCAATAAATACCCTAATTTTACTTAATCCTGATCGCATTCTTGCCCAATAATTCTTGTACTTTTTGTTCAAAATTAGGACAGTATTTGACTTTGAAGTTGGTTTTGATGATTTGAGCATCAACATGAAGAAAAATGGTATTGGTGCCGGGGAATGAACGAAATAAGTGTTTTACCTGATCGGCCAGTTGATGACTGCTGCCTTTGGGATACGTAATTATGATGTTTTTCTTGGTAAATCTTGGTGGTTCATAGGATTTGACTGTGGTCATAATACCTGTCAAATTCTCGTGATTGATCTCCCATAAATTGTTAACTAAAATTTTGGCATCGGCATCCTTGTAGCTGAGCTGTCCGGTAACGATCATGATTTTTTCTTCAGCAATCTTATCGCCGATTTCTTCATATAATTTGGGGAAAATAAGTAATTCAATACCAGCAAAAGCGTTTTCCAGCCTTACAAACAGCATTGGATCACCTTTGGCGGTGATAATCTTGGTCACACTACCAACAACGCCGGCGGTTACAACTGCGGCCCGCTCGGTCTGTTCATCTTCACCGGCATCTTTGATTTCATGAATCGGCTTAATAAAACCTTTCAATTCATCTTCAAATTCACTGAACGGATGCTCAGTAACATATAAACCCAGGAATTCTTTTTCCCAGGATAATAGTTGTTTTTTATCAGAATTGGGATATCCGATCAGTTTAAGCGTTGGCAAACCGTCACCACCATTCAAAGCAAACAGATTGGTTTGATTGGTGTTTTGTTCTTCATCAACCGCTTTTACGTAAAGCAAAATACGCTCCATATTTTCGAGCACAATGGTACGATTGATCATATTATCAAAGGCCCCACTCTTGGCCAAGCCCTCCATTGATTTTTTGTTCAAATCTTTGGTTTTGACTCGCTGAAGAAAATCCTCAAAATTGGCAAAACGACCATGATCCTTGCGTTCTCGAATTATTTCTTTGACAATCCCCTGTCCGACATTACGAATCGCCTGCAAACCAAAGCGGATTGTTGGTTGCTTGCCTTTTTGTAGTGAGTCAGCCACCACGGTGAAGGTGGTAAAACTCTCATTGACATCTGGTGGCAAAACTTCAATCTTCATTTGTTTGCACTCATCAATTTCAATCGCGACACGCTCCATATTTTCCTGATCGCTAGTAAGAAGTGACGCCATGAATTCTGCCGGGTAATTGGCTTTGAGGTAAGCGGTTTGATAAGCAATCAAGGCATAACACGCGGCATGTGATTTGTTGAAGCCATACTCAGCAAACTTTTCCATACTGGTAAAAGTTTCTTCAGCCAATCTTTTAGGTAATTTGTTTTTTTCACAACCGGCCACGAATTCAACCTTCATTTTGGCCATAAGGTCAGCGATTTTCTTACCCATGGCTTTACGTAACGTATCAGCCTGACCACCGGTAAAGCCGGCCATGTCTTTGGATAGTTGCATCACCTGTTCCTGATAAACAATCACGCCATAGGTATTTTTTAGAGGTTCTCTCATTATTTCATGAGGAAAAGAAATCTCTTTACGACCGTGCTTGCGATCAATAAATTCATCAACCATTCCGGAATTAAGCGGACCGGGACGATACAGAGCGACCATCGCGATTAAATCTTCAAATTCCGTTGGCTTTAGCATTTTCAAATACTTTTTCATTCCCTGAGATTCAAACTGAAAAACACCGGTGGTCTTTCCTTGCTGGAATAACTTGAAAGCCTTTTTGTCGCCTAACGGGAGTGTATCTAAATTAATTTTTATTCCATGTATTTTTTCAATAATCTCAGTCGCGTGCTGCATAATGGTCAAGTTTTTTAACCCGAGAAAGTCCATTTTCAACAGCCCCAAATCTTCCACTGGATGAAGTGAATATTGAGAGACTATATCCTCATCACTGGTAGACGAATATTGAACCGGGGTGTATTCGGTCAATGGTTTGGGGGTAATCAAAATACCACAGGCATGAGTGGAGGTGTGGCGACAAACGCCTTCTAATTTGCGGGCAAAATCAAGCAACCGCTTGGCATCGCTATTACTCTCATACAAACTCTTCATTTCATTGTTTTGATTGATAGAGTTTTCAATTGTCATTCCAGTTGGAACTAACTTGGCAATCTTGTCACAAAAAGAATATGGCATATCGAGAACTCGGCCAACATCCCGGACAGCCACTCTAGCGGCCATGGTACCAAAAGTAATAATTTGAGAAACATGTTCTTTACCATAAACATCTTCCACATAACGGATCACGTCAGAGCGGCGAACGTCAGCAAAATCCGTATCAATATCAGGCATAGACACACGATCCGGGTTGAGAAAGCGCTCAAAGAGCAAGTCATACTGTAGCGGATCAAGGTTCGTAATCTTGGTCAGGTATGCAACTAAACTACCGGCGGCTGAACCACGACCGGGACCAACCACGATGCCTTTTTCTTTGGCCCAAACAATGAAGTCCTGCACAATCAAAAAATATGAAGCGTATCCGGTTTTTTCAATCACCCCCAATTCATATTGCAAGCGATCTAATATTTTTTTGTGTTCCTCGTCATCTGTATTTTGAGCGTCAAAATCATAACGTTCGCGAATCCCAACATGGCAACGTTCAGTCAAAGCTTCAAAAGCGGTTTGATCGCCAGGTAATTCATATGGAGGTAGTTGAATTTCACCCAAAGTGATCTCAACATTACATTTTTCAGCCAACTTGACCGTATTTTCTAACACTTCCGGGTTGGCGCGAAAAAAATCCTGCATTTGAGCGGTGGTATACATGGAAAAGTCCTCTCCAAGATAACTCATACGATTTTCATCCGTAACCTTCTTTTTTGTTTGCAAACAAATGAGAATATCGTGAGCTTCAGCATCCTCGGTATTTGGATAGTGAATATCATTGGTGGCCACAATTGGAATATTCAATTTTTTGCCAATTTTAAAAACACCATCGTTGACTATTTTTTGCCGCGGTAAGTTGGGGTGATGTTGAACTTCAAGATAATAATTGCCTTCACCAAACAAGTCTTGATACCGCTGGGCTACTTTTTCAGCAGCCTCAATGTCTTCATTTAAAAGTGCTTGTCCGATTTCACCTTGCTGACAAGCGGACGTACAAATAATGCCTTCATGATATTTTTTTAACAAATCCCAATCAATTCTTGGTTTATAATAAAACCCCTGCAAATGAGCAATGGTGGTAAGTTTGATCAAATTTTTGTAGCCAATATTATTTTTGGCTAATAAAACCACGTGGTATCTTTTTTCGGTTGAAGATTCCTTGATTGTGTGGCTGCTTTTGGATAAATAAGCCTCAACGCCGATGATTGGTTTAATCCCCGCTTTTAGACACTTTTGATAAAACTCAATAATGCCATACATGACCCCATGATCAGTCAAAGCCAAAGCGGGCATTCCGTCTTCAGCGGCTTTGCCTACCAGGTCATCAATTTTGGCCAAGCCATCTAATAAAGAATAATGGCTGTGGACATGAAGGTGAACGAATTTGGACATAAATGAAACAAAAATATGACTAATCTGTGTTCCTTAGTTTAGCAAATTTTAGCCAACTGAACAAATGTGAGTTTTCAACAAAATAAACGAGCGTTGTTCACGTTCGTTTACTCAGTTTTTTAGCCACCGTTATGAAAGATTATATTATTTTAGTTTTACGGTCAAAAGTTCGTCTTTTTTAATGGTTGTAAGATAATCGAGTGAATTCAAAATTTCACCGGTTGATTGTTTGATAATGGGCTCACCCAGATTGAGGCTGAGAGATAATTCAAGTTCAGGAATACCAGCTTGTTTTTGAATCAAAAGGCTATAATTATTGTCAGCTAAACTTTGCTCCACTGAATCCGGTAAGAGGTATTGTAATATAATGGTTTTGCGCGTGCCCGGTTCAACTTCAAAGAAAAAGCCAAAAGCGGTCTTGCCAAATTCATTGTAAGTATCAATAGCATCTGGATTCAAGACTGTATTGCCAACCGTGATGCTTTGGAGCTGACTACCGGCCGGGGTGTAAACACGAGTGTAGCTGCGATACCGGGTAGTACGCCAGTCAAACCAACCATTATTGATATAAGTAAGTTTGGTTTCGGCTAATAATCGGTCATTTGCCGGCCGGACAGAGTAGTTGATCTGCCGCTGCATGACCCGATCGGTCTTGAGAGCGGCCAGATTGGCATCAACAACCATGAGGAAGTCGTCAGGAGTTGGTCGAACGACCCCGCCCCAGTTTTCTTTTTCCATATATGACTGCAAATCTTTGTTATCAAAATAACCGATGATGAATTTCTCTTCCAAATTTTTATTCAATGTTTCAAATACGGCTGGGAATTGTACTACTTTCAAATTAAATATGCGCGTTTTGATTTCATCAGCCAAATGACTAATAATTTCTTTACGCTCAGCAAAATCCTTGGGGTCTTCATAAAAACCGAGTTCAACTTGGTACTGAAGCTCTTCAACAAAGTTGTCCTTGGTAAATGTAATCCCGGCCACAGTAATGTCGCCCACGATGCCGAGAAAATCCGAGATAACGTTTGGGTTGATCGCGATCACGCCATCAAGATGGGGCTCAGGCCCGCCTTCTAAGTGATAAAATTCTTCAACCTTAACGGCAGAGGTTGGAAAATCAGGCCACCAATTGGAATCTCTCATATACCAATGATCCTGGCCCATATATTTGGTAATCGGATATGGCGGTTCGAGCTCAATCTCACCTTCGATGGTTTGGTCCAAATTGTAAATATTGTCAGTAAAAATTGATGCCAGTTCTCCATTTTTTACCTTGATAATGCCGTAGGTGCCGATAAATCCACCACTGGGTCTCATTTCTGAATTATTTTGCAATAAGAATAAATACACTTTTTCTCGTTCAAGACCGGCCAGCTCAGGCAAAATATCAGAGGCGGTAATGATGTAGCGCATGCCTTGCATCAGTGGCGGAATGTTGGAATTCAACTCCACGACAACATCCTGCCACAAACCTGACGATTGGAGTGGTTGGAGCCGAACCAAAGCGGATTCAACTTCAACTATTTTGGGTTCTGACTTCTTGAGTGATTGACCGGTGGCAACCAGTTTATTTAGGACTTGAACCTTTTGCTCCTCGGTAATGTCTTTGAAATTCAAAGTGCTGGTATTGGAGATTTGAAGGACTTCATCGCCAAGCTCGGATATTTCCTCCAATAATCCAGCCGTATTTTCACCGATCAATGTAATATCGCGCACGGTGTTAATCTGTTTTTTGATATATGGCAGTTGAAAAACTTTCTTGGTTCCAAGTTCGTCCAATTCTTGATTAACAGTAGAAAAACTGTCTTTTGCGGCGGTGATTTGTGTTTTGGCTGTGACAAAATCTTGTTCTATCAGATAATCCTGAGCAGCTTCAAGATGCTTTTTGGCATTCATGGCCTCGCTTGAAATGGTTTGGACCGAGCTCAGTGACGGCCAGACCAAAAATAAACCCACCACAACCACGACGATTAATACAATGGCAATAGTTAACAGAATTGTCGGGAAAACTGAAAATGGGATAGCTAATATTTGCCACCACTGTCTTGTTTTTTTAGGTTGTGGATTTTCATCAAACTTATGAAGAAAATTTTGTGGGCCCTCCATGAGTTAGTAACTAGTAAATAGTAAATAGTAAATAGGGATGAAGGAAGTTTTATAATTCGCCGGCTTTTATTCGTTCAATAGATGATTTACCGGTCTGAACCTTCATTATTGGCTGATCATTGATATTAAAAAAATCTTTTATGCGCTCAACTTGTTTTGGTGATGTGTTTTTTGGAATGTCATCCAGGGCAAACCATTGAATGTCTTTGGCTTCTTCATTCAAAGTAATTTTACCACCAATTACATTGCATTCAAAGGAAAAAACAATTTCATTCTTATCTGGCTTGCTATAAATACCAGCTAGACTTGAAATTTTGACACTTAAGCCAGTTTCCTCTTTCACTTCACGAATTACGCCTTGCCAGGGAGTCTCGCCAGTATCCAATCCCCCGCCCGGAAGATTCCATAAGTCATAATCATTTCTCAAAACCAGAAGAACCTGATCTTGGTCGTCTTTTATTATGGCAAAAACACCAATATAAAATGGCTGTTTCATATTTAACTTAATATTGTTTGCGGCTCACCCCCTGCAACCCGAGTGTTCTTTTTTCGATGTTTCCATGAATACTTCATCCAGCTTGAGATGTGCATGCGGGTTAATTTGTTGGTAAAAAGCTGAAGCAACCCACCGCGACTCATCTTCATGTGCATGTGAATCACTTCAATGGTACCGACGTAGGTGACACGAAAATTGTTGTTCCACATCCGGCGACATAAATCCGTGTCTTCAAAATACATAAAAAATCGATCGTCGAACAAACCGACTTGATCAAAAACCTTTTTGGAGACAATAAAACATGATCCCTGACACCAGCTTACATCCCGAATACTCTGATGATCAAAATCTTTCATAATAAAACGATCCAAGTCCTTCTGAGCAAATTTCATCCGGCCCAGAAACGTCCGCCGATAAAGCGGGGTCAAAGATCCATACCACTCATAACAAGTATGTTGCAAAGAACGGTCTGGATTTAATAAACGAGGAGCAGCCAATCCGATATCAGGATTTTGATGGATAAAATTATATAGAAGTTGCAAAGAATCCTTGAAAACAAAAATATCCGGATTCATAACGATTATATATTTACCAGAAGCAACCTTGATACCAATATTGTTGCCACCACCCATACCAATATTTTTGGCGGACGAAACAAATTTTACGTCCGGGGCGTACTGACTCAAATCATTGACAATGTTGTCACGAGAATCGTTGTCAACAACAATAATTTCAAAATCTACTTGAAGATTTGATTCTTTGATCGCTCTGATACAGTTGCGAACTAGGCGTTTTGACTTGTAGTTGAGAATTACAATTGATAAATCCATATCTATGCAAACCATGAATCAATTTCTTCTGTTTTTATTTTTTGTTTTTCTTTGATTATTTTTCGTTTGGCTTGAAAGTGCTTACGCTTGTTCCAAACCTCTTTTATTGTTTTTAAATTTGATGTTTCCAGAAATAAAATGTAGAAAAATTTTAACAATTCAAAACGTAAAACTGGAAATAAGTATTTCAACTTAGTACTAGGTAACTCTTTTATCAGAAAAAACCAATGATTACGATAAGAATAATAGTTGGCAAACTTGGAGCGGCCCCGACGAGCCTTGGCCAACTGGATCTTGGACATATCTTTTTGAGGTACAGCAATGGTCCGATCATGATAAGCGATCGAGATTGGCACTTTAAAAGCCTTCCAGCCGGCATAACGTAAACGATAGGCCAAATCAACGTCTTCTTTATAGCTGAAAAAGTCTTCATCAAAAAACTGCTTATCCATTTGAACTGCCTGTAAAGCTGACCGCCGATACAAAGGAATTGCACCAGAAACTCCGAAAACCTCTTCGACCGCATCATACTGACTTTCATCGAGCTCGCCAGCACCCAGATCAATGGTCCGATGATTTTTGAATATCTTTAAACCTAACGAATCAATATATTTGGTTTTTTGACTATCTTGTAAACGCAATATTTTGCCGGTAAAAGCACCGCCTTTTTCTTGAGTATCAGCAAATTGAACTAACTTTTCAATAAAATTCGGCTCCAGAATAATGTCTTGATTGAGCAATAAAACATATTCCCCATCGGTCCAATGAATAGCTTGATTATGGGCCTTGGCAAAACCTAAATTGTCACGATGTTTTACAATTCTCAGATGAGGATATTTTTCATTTATCAGCTCAACGGTTTCATCGGTTGAACCATTGTCAATAATCATCAAAGAAAAATCTGGATATGTTTGAGCAAACAAAGACTCCAGACAGCCAATGATGTAGTTGGCTCCATTCCAGGTAACTAGGTTGACGGAAACTTTGGACATAGTTAGGTAGTAATTGATAAATAGTAATAAGAAGCGGGATTCTAGAATTTAATTAAGCGTTTCTTTGGTGTAACCCAGAAACCAAGGTGATACTTTTTGCCAAGAGCTAAACGCGTTTGGGCGTCAATGGCTGGAATAGAACCAAATATAATCATCGTGACTGGAAGCATAATCCATTGGAGAATCATGATTAGCCATTTTGACTTGGGATGAGCCTGAGGTCGTTTGGGTAATACCAATAAACTGAAAATAGCTAAAATCAAGATACCAAACATGGCGGCTCCCATTAACCATTCTAGAACAAAAGGGGTGTTTTGAACAATCACTGATGAAGACTGAGCCCCTCGACCGGCAACCCATAATGGCAACCGACCAAGAATAAAAATTAAAATCGGAGCGGAAGCCCAAGAGAACATGCCTTCGGTTTGATTGAAAGCGTGACGGAATTTTTCCCATTTGGAAATTTTGGGATGAGAGCGATACTGCTGCATCAAATATGGGAAATGCTCAACCCCCCAAGCCCAACGACGTTGTTGTTTGTAGAGATTTTTGGCACTTTGCCACCAAGTGTCAGCTTCAACGTTGTCCATCGATACGGGGACATACATTGGGACCACCTTGAAGTCTCCATCGTAGCGAAAAAAGCCTTGAAGAAAAATTCTGGAGTCATCGGTGACAATATCTTTTTGCCAGAAACCAATATCAACCAAAGCTTTGTATGGCATTGAATGGGAAGAAAATGTCAGCATACGTTCTGGTCGAACCAACTCTGCCATAAGCCAAAAAACCGTACCAAAAGCGGTAATACGGGTGATAGCCGGAGCCTCCCAGATATTATTATTGTAAACAACGGCCGGCTGATAAGCTTTGCGTAGCGGATTTTCCGTTGTTAAGAATTTGTAAGTTAAATTGGCAAAGTATGCTGGATGAGCCTGGGTGTCAGAATCAAAATATGAACAAAGAATATCTTCATAGGGAATATTCATTTTGTCGATAACTTTTTTCCCTGCCCAACCAGCAAAATGAGCGTTGGCGCCCTTGCCTTTCATTTCACCAGGCAGACCATCGGGATGAAGGGTATAAATAAGTTTGAAAAATTTGTTTTTGTATTTTTTCTCAATCTGCTCCCAAATTTCCACAAACTGTTCCTGGAACCTTTCTTCACCGGCCAAGTGAACAATGAAGTGATCTAGAGGAAAGTTGTTTTTGGTTAAACTGTTCAAGGTTGTATCCAAAACTTCAAACGGTTCTCCCGCTGTGGGTAGAAGGACATAATGGTAAATCCGCTCCCAATCCTTATTTTCATCTTTTAGACGCTTGAACCAATCTATATCAGCCTCTCGACGGTAATTTTTCCAAGAAAAAAATAACAGGATTGAAAAGTATATAATCCTGATTAACCACAATAAATCAAATGCAATAATGAAATAAATCACCCAAAGTGGTTTGATAAACGAAAGAACTAAGGATCCAATCAATACGGCCCAAACCAGGGTGGCGGGGAACATTTCATGTAGTCTTTTTTTTGTTTGAGGTTTCATGACACAAAAATAAGTGAGTAATTAACTTTTGGCTATTTTAACTAAAAAATGTCAGTTTGTCAACTAAATAATTTTATAATTGTCAAGGCAAAACCAACCGTAAACATGGCCACAAGAGACAAACCGACCCACTTGAATTTGGGTAAGGAAAAAGCCGGCTGTTGATCACCCTCTTTTTTGGCTCGCCAAAAGGATAAAACCACCAAAACACCGGTCAACCCAAAGGTCAAACTACCGGCGGTACCAATCACTTGAATAAAATTATGACTAACAAACAAGAATATCATCAGAGGGAAAATTATCACTAGAAGCCAGGATAACCAGACTGGCAGCCGATAATCAAAGTGGAAAAGTTGGAGCAAACCAATCCCAAGGGTAAAAAAGCTGGTAGCCATTGCCAAAACGGCAAATATATTGCTAACTAATAATATTTTGTATCCAATGGTGGCGCCCAAACCAATCGTAGCAATGTCCGTCGTCGCTAAACCGGTAACACCAACAACAATAAAGGCAAATAGAGCGTATAGAATAAGCGGGATTAGACTACCGACAATAATGGCTGGACGAATCAAATGTTTTTTCTTATTCAGAACCTCTTTGATCGAAAAAATTGAGCCCATGCCGCCATAGGCAAATAACAAAACTCCATATGGGACAAACATTTTATCAAAATGATTATAGACTAAATTACTCAAATCAAGACTGGGTAAACTCCAGCCGGTAATAACAAGTAAAGCCAGAATGAGAAGTAAAACTAAAAACGTCTCTAATACTTTGATAATACGTAAACCAATAAGCAGGATAATGGTTCCAATTAATAAAAAAAGCAAACTATACTGCAAGTTTTTTTCTGGCGTACCAAACAAAACAGATAATACTTGACCCTCTCCGATAATATAGGCGGTCAACCCACCATAAGTACCAATAATAACGCTGAGGGCTTGAATATGTTCAAATGGCTTACCGAGATACTTGCCGGCCAAGCCACTAAGCTGATGACGAAACCTGGTTCGCATCATAACTTCAGCAATCATTAGATTGATGATCATGGCCGCAAGGCCAAGAAGAACAATAATACCTAGACCTGATAAAAATCCAGACTGAGCAATAACATATGGGATACCAAGAATGCCGGCGCCAATAATTGTGCCGACAAGAATAGCCACTGCTTGCCAAAATTGTTTATTAAAAACAATATTTTTCATTTTCCCTCCCATGCTATTTCTTTAGCGCTTTTATGGTTTTTATAATTGAATCTGGAGTCAATGACATACTATCAATCCTGTGTTTCAATAAATATCGGGCAAAGTCAGGGAAATCAGATGGGGCTTGACCGCAAATACCGATTTTTTTATTCATTTTTTTTGCGACGTTGATAACCTCGGCAATACTGGCCAGTACCGCTGGGTTTCTTTCGTCATACAGAGCACTAATCGTATCCGAATCCCGATCAACCCCCAATATGAGTTGGGTCAAATCATTACTACCGATACTAAACCCATCAACCAAATTTAAAAAATCTTTGGCCAAAATTATATTGGCTGGCAATTCACACATTAAATAAACTTTTTGCCGTCGAGTTCGTTTTAAATTATTGGCACGCATTATAGCCAAAACCTTCTTAGCCTCATCAACGGTTCTGACAAATGGGATCATGACCGATACATTGTCCAAGCCGAATTGGTTGATAACTTTTCTAACAGCCCGACATTCCAAAACAAAAGCTTGCTTTACTTTGGGGTCATAATAACGAGAGGCGCCTCGCCAACCCAACATAGGATTTTCTTCCTGAGGCTCAAATAATGAACCACCAATCAATTTTTTATACTCATTGGTTTTAAAATCTGAGAAACGAACGATAATTTCCTTGGGATAGACTGAGGCGGCCAACTGGCCGATGCCCTCAGCCAACTTGTCAACAAAAAAATCTTTCTTATTGGAATAATTTGAAGTCAAAGCTTCAATTTTCTTTTTGAGTTCAAGCGGCAAGCCATAATAATTGATCAAAGCCAGCGGATGAATCCGGATATAGTCTGTAATGATAAATTCTTCACGAGCGAGACCAATACCATCATTGGGTAACGATGAATAAGCGAACGCGGTATGTGGGTTGCCAACATTCATCATAATCTTGACCCCTGTTGGCTTCTTAATTTTTTTCAAATTGACTTTTTGCTTAGTAAACTCTGCCAATCCAGAATAAACAAAGCCCTGAATACCAGAACTGCAATCGACAGTAACCTGGCTTCGGTTTGAAATTTTTTTTGTCCCATTTTTTGTACCAACAATACATGGGACGCCCAATTCTCGGCTGACAATTGCTGCATGGCAAGTTCGCCCACCAGAATCGGTAATAATAGCGCTGGCTTTTTTCATCATTGGCTCCCAAGCTGGATCGGTCATGCGAGCAACCAAAACTTCACCGGGTTTGAAGGCGGCAAGACCGGTCGGATTTTTGATGATACGAACAGGACCAGCACCAATTTTGTTGCCAACACTGGTGCCAGAAACCAGTTCTTTGCCGTGTTTGATCAACTGATAATCCTCAAAAATGCTTTTATCTTTGGTCGAATAAACCGTTTCAGGACGAGCTTGGACGATAAACAACTTACGACTTTTGCCATCTTTGGCCCACTCTATATCCATCGGACGCTTAAAATATTTTTCAATTGTCATCCCCCACTCAGCCAACTGTAATATTTCTTTGTCAGACAAGACAAGCTTTTTACGTTCTTCGCTTGAGGTAATTAGATTTTTGACCGATTGACTGGTTTTTTTGGAATAAACCAACCTCAGTTGTTTTCGACCGACTTGCTTTTTCAATAATGGTTTGAATTTCCCATTAAAGGTCGGCTTATAGACATAATATTCATCAGGATCAACTCGACCTTTGACAATATTTTCACCCAGCCCCCATGAAGCATTGATCAAAATTAAGTCTCGAAAACCAGATTCCGTATCGAGAGTGAACATAACTCCCGCTCCAGCCATATCACTGCGAACCATTTGCTGAACCCCAACCGACAAGGAAACTTTTGAATGGGAAAATTTTTGATCTTGCCGATACGAGATTGCTCGATCTGTGTACAACGAAGCGATACACATCTTAACGGTCATCAATAACTTTTCCGAGCCAGAAATATTCAAATATGATTCCAGCTGTCCGGCAAATGAAGCCATCGGTAAATCCTCAGCAGTGGCCGAGCTCCTAACGGCAACATCGACATCAGTAACACCACACAAAACGGAAAGTTTTTTATAATTTTTTACAATATCAGCTTTCAACTGGTCTGAAAATTCTGCTTCGAGAATCAAAGATCGAATATCTTTACCTCGCTGGGCTAGTTCCTGGGAATTATTTGTATCCAGATCTTTAAGTAAACTAGCGATTTTAGTCTTTAGCCCCGCATATTTCAGAAATTCTTGATATGCCTTGGCGGTCACACAAAAACCATTTGGCACATTGATGCCAGTTTTTGTTAGTTTTGAATACATTTCACCCAAAGCTGAATTTTTGCCACCAACCAAACCCAAATCGTTCTTCCCGACCTGTTTGAACCATAAAATATTTTCGTTTTTTTGGGCTGGCATATAAATCTAATTGATTTCTTTTATTTCGACCAAATTTACATTACCACTACTACCGACCGGCTCACCGGCGATTATGATAATTTTATCACTCTTAAATATAAGCTTCTCTTTTTTTAGATGACTGATTGACCGATCAATAAGCTCCTCAACTGTCCGACAAGTCGGAATAATAAATGGGACAACCCCCCATGATAAAATTAATTGCTGCTTTACTCTATTATTGTCACATGCGACTAAAATTGGTAATTCTGGCCGATAACGACTGATGATACGCCCAGCATAACCGGAAATTGATGCGACCAATATCAATTTGGCATCAACAGAAGTGGCTAAGATGTTGGCAATTCTCCCAATCGCTTCATTAGTTGGCTCGATTTTTTTTGAATATAATTGTGGCGCCAAATCATCGTAGGCTGAGGCTTCTGTTTTTTCAATAATCCGCTTCATGTAAGAAACGGTCTGGATGGGATAAGAACCGGTTGCAGTTTCGCCAGAAAGCATCAAAGCATCGGTATGATCAATAACCGCATTAGCCACATCACTCACTTCGGCACGAGTTGGTCGTGGATTGTGAATCATTGAGTCGAGCATTTGAGTCGCAACTATTACCGGTTTGGCTTTTTCTAAACAATGATCAATGATCATTTTTTGCATCAATGGCACATCTTCAGCCGGCAGCTCAATGCCCAAGTCACCGCGAGCGACCATAACGGCATCGGTGGCTTCAATTATTTCCTCCAAATTATCAATCGCCTCCTTGCGCTCAACCTTCACAACTATTTTTATTGGATTGGTTATTTTTTTCTTCAGTTTTTTCTCATAACTTTTAATCAGATACTTCAAATCATAAACATCTTTGGCACTACGGACAAATGACAAAGCCATATAATCAACATCATTTTCCACGCCAAATTCAACATCTTTTTTATCCTTATCGGTCAAGGATGGAATACTAACGGCAGTGTCCGGCAAATTCACTCCTTTGTGACTCGCGATGATTCCGCCAATCACTACACTAGCATGAATATCTCTGCCGGTCACCTGGTCAACGACCAGCTGGATCAAACCATCAACAATCAAGATGCGATGGCCTTTTTCAACTTCCGAATGTAGACGATCATATGTTATGGGAATCTTTTTACTATCCTTTGTCACCTTGCTGGTGGTGATAATAACTTTTTCATTGTCTTTTAATTCCCTCTCCTTACTACCAATATCCCCGATTCGAATACGAGGCCCCTGAAGATCTTGAAGGATGGCCACGGTACGATTCATCTTATCAGCCATACTTCTAATATTGGTTAACAACGACTTGTGATCGGCATGAGTCCCATGAGAAAAATTCAGCCGTGCAACATTAAGCCCGCTTTTGATCAAATCTTGTATTGTTTTTTTTGATTTGGACGCTGGTCCAATAGTGCAAACTATTTTTGTACGAGCCATATAAACTGGATAATTATTTCATTAGTTAATCGGGACATTAACCACTGGTAATTTAGATGTTAATTTTGTCAGTATACTGTCCGAGAATCGGCAATTCCCATTTTTCCCCATTTAGAGCTTTAACAATACCGGTTATGGTCATGACTATGAAATAAATAAAAGCGATAAGCCAGATAACTTGTCCGATAAGCGGAAGAACATTAACAAAAGTGACTATGACCTCGGCGATAAATAAAATTAACCCCTGTTTGCCGTGGAATTTGGCGTACTTGCTATCTTTGGCTAAAAGTAACGGCACAAAACACAAAATTCCAAGATAACCAACGGCGGCTAAAACTTTATTTTTTTCAATGTCTTTTGGATCAAACATACGCTCATTAAAACAAAAAAACATGAAATCAAGAAAGCAAAATTTGTTTTCTTGGCTTATGATTTTATTGATTTATTTATTTTCTATATTATAACACAAAATTTGCTATTCTGCACTCTAGATTTCAACAGATCGGTAATGATTTATTTTCTGTTTGACACCATTCAACTCTATAACAATAACATCAAATTGTGGGAAACCTTTAGTCTCATGTTTTTGCAAATAATCTTCTATCGTTAACCTTATCTTTTGTCGTTTTTTGTAATCAACAGACTCTTCACCACTACCCAAACCGCCCTGTCGTCTGGTTTTGACTTCAACAAAGATCAATTCATCATCCTTGGTGCAGATAATATCAATTTCACCATAACGTGAATGATAATTTTTCTGTACAATGGCATAACCTCGGTTAATTAAAAAACGGGCCGCATTTTCTTCGCCCCAGTTACCAATTTTTTTCTTTATATTACTCATGACTAAAACAGCAGACTACCTAATGTTGCATCTAGAAATTTTTGTTGCAAATTGGCAACGATTAGAGCACCCAAGAAGACTAAAAACAAACCAACCGCCTTGTAAAATACCCGACTGCCACCCATGAGCCAGCGTTCAGCAAAATCAATGTATCCAATCAAACCAAAAGGAATGTCTGTCTTCCAAACACAGACAAAACCAACTCCGATAAAAATTAAACCTAGCATTACTCGACCAATCATATGGAAGTATTATATCATAAAAATATGAAAACATTAAAGTAGACAATGGCGAACAATTAATGTATTACAATGTTTTACCCATCGTTTGTTCATGAGAAATATGACCATCAATACTCTTAATTTCCTAATCTTCATAAACAAAAAAACACCCAAACAGATGTTTAATGACTGCACTATCCGAAGCTCTACAAAGTAAAAGCCAATAATGGTGCCCAGGGCGGGACTTCTCTCCGTCTCCTCGTCTTCCGACTCGTCGCTCCGAGCCGGGGCTCGCGATCTCGTTCTCCCAAATACTCACTCGATATCGCTCCGCCCTTCAAGTCCCGACGCAACACACATTTGTGTGTTGCTCCCTGAATAAAAAAACACTCCTACGGAGTACTTTTCATTAACATTCATGGTGCCCAGGGCGGGACTTGAACCCGCACGCCCCGAAGAGCCTAGGCCCTCAACCTAGTGTGTATACCATTCCACCACCTGGGCTTGTAAATATTCCGAATATAAAACCGGTGTTTATTATACCACCGATTTTAAATTTATACAATTGTAATAGCTTGTACCGGACAAGCACTCTCTGATTCCTTGACACAAGGCAATTCAGATTTTTCTTGACCCTCTTTGACTACAGCTTTGAAACCTTGATCAGTTTCAGCCATATCAAAGACTTCTGAACAAATGGCGGCACAGGTACCACAGCCAATGCAGCCCTCTTTATCTACTTTGATGGTCATATGTTAAATCGTTAGTGAATTAAGTACGATGAACAAGAAACAAAATACAATTATTTAACACTACTTAATTATCAAGTTTTTATTTTTACCCACAATAATAAGCAGTTTTTTGTCAGCAATTTTAACTGCGACCGGAGTTTTTATCACTTTGTATTCGTCGATCATTAGCGGTAAGTATTCAAAACTTTTTATTTCAAAATTAACACCCTGAATAATAGTATCAACTTGCGTATTTTTTATTTTGGAAAAATATTTCTTAAACCCCTTGTATTCTTCGGCACTTTGAATCAACAAATCCAATTTGCCATCCTGTGGTTGAACTTTTTTTAATAATTTCCCTTCTAACCCAGGTCTGGGGATATGGAAATTGACGATCGCTACCTCATGACATTTGGCTTTGGGAATGACCCGATAACCTTCGTGGCTAATGCTGATTCGATCCAAATTTTTTGACATTTTGAGGCTCGAAAAAAAGTAAAAATCCCCGACTTGCCCAAGATCAAATTGAGCCAACTTGCGAGCTGATAAAATTTCGCATGACTTTTCCGCATCAGGTATTCCGAGGGTTTTGGCGATCTGGTTGTTTTCACCAATAGGAATAATACTCAGCGTAACGCCGAGACGGGCAGCCACATTTACGGCTTTCAAAAATGTATTATCATTACCAACAACAACGACAGCCTTGACGCCACGTTTGACCTGGTCTTCGATCAAGGCATCGATGGTTTTGAGCAAGGTCAATCGTTCGTGGCGGCCTTGGATTTCAAAATCCAAAAGTCTGGTTTTGATTCTATCCAAAACTTTTTCATATTTTTTGTCATTCAAAAAACTATCGTAGAGGTAATAATACATAATGCTGTAAATAACTAAGCCTGATCTTCCTTTTCTTTGGATTCAACTACTTCATCCTCACTAACTTCGATTGGAGCTGATGCTGAATGATCAGCCATCATGACGGACTCATCCATAGTACAGCTACCATTAAAAGTCGCTCCTGATTCAATTGATAACACCTTGGCCTTGATATCACCGGTCACTCTAGCAGACGCAGTCAACTCGAGCCGACCATCGATATCCACATTCCCGGTCACTTCGCCGGAAATCAATGCTTCAGCAGCCTTGATATCAGCTTTGACTTTAGCGGCGCCACCAACACGCAAGGTGCGTTCAGTCTTCAAAGTACCAACGACTTCACCATCAACAATGATATTTCCATTACTAACTAGATCGCCCTCAATTCTAATAGTGTTACCAATAATGGTATCTTCGGCTTGTGGACCTTGGTCCATATTCGCGTTGTTCATCCCCTCGTCTTCTCTTCCACCAAACATAGTTGTTTTTGTAATTTATTAGACCCCCTATTTATATAATCTATTAATCTATATTGTAAGTAATTTTCCCCTATTCCGTCAATTACATTTCCTCCACACTATCAATATTTAGCAAGTTTAAGCCCTTTTCCAAAGTTGTCTTGGCGGCTTGAAGCAGTTTGATTCGGACTGCCTGCAAAGTTCCGTCAGAAGAAATGACGTGATGCTGGTGATAGAAAGAATTGACCGCTTGAGCCAACTCGAGCAAATAAGTGGCCAAAAATGATGGCTGATATTTGTCAGCTGACAATTTTACGACATTATCAAACCGGCTGATAATTTTTATCACGTCTTTTTCTTCAAGTTCTTTTAATAATGAATAATCTACTTTAGAACTAATTTGGCCTGCTTTTTTCAAAACTGAATTGATACGAGCCACAGTGTAAAGTAAATACGGACCGGTCGCGCCTTCGACGGACATGGCTTTGTCCATGTCAAAAATAATAACGGAATTATTTTCGTATTTGAGCATCCAGAATTTGAGAGCTGCTAAAGTAACTTGACTGGCAGTCTTCTCAATTTGCTCGTTTGTCCAATCTGAATGACGTTCTTTGGTTTCAGTTGTCAATTTTTCATGCATGGCATTGTACAAGTCCCAAAAAATAACGACATTCCCTTTTCTTGAGCCCATGGCACCATCCGGCAAGGTCACAAAATCATGAGCAACATGAAGCTTTTCTTTGTTTTCATATCCAAGTAGATCTAGTAACTTGAAAATCTGTTTCAGATACAGACTCTGACGGTTGTCGACAATATAAACTGACTTATCTATGTTAAATTTATCAAACTTTTTTTTGCCCAATGGTAGATCTTTGGTGCCGTATAAAACATTGCCGTCAGATTTGATCAAAACCATTACATCCAAGTCAAATTCTTTGAGATCAGCGATAACGGCACCTTCACTCTCTTTGATTTGAGGTACTGTCCCCTTTTTTAGAATGTCAAAGATCAATTCTTTACCCTCAATTTCCTCTTCGCTTTCCCAAAACCACTCATCAAACCTGACATTCAACTTATCGTAAACCAAATTAAAACCAGCCATGCTCCACTCTTTTGTTTTTTGCCAAAGATTTGTTATTTCAGGATTTTGACTTTCCAATTGTTTATGAATCGCAGAGACTTCAGATTCTAAGTCTTTGTTATCTGCCAATTTACGAACTGCTTCAGCGTAAATGTCGCCAAGGAACTCTCCCTTTGACTTATGGCCGAAATCATAATTGCCATCTGGATATTTTTTTTGCAGCCACCACAAACATTTGGCGACGTGAACGCCGGTATCACCAATATAGTTGGCGGCGATAACTTCTTGACCTTGATAACGTAAAATATTGACTATTGAAGCGCCAAGGCAAGCATTGCGCAAATGGCCGACATGAAATTCTTTATGTGTATTGGGTTGAGAATATTCAATCATGATCTTTTCGGGTTTGCCGCCAGAGTCGGTCGGTAGTGTTTCAGTGTGGGTAATAACTGCGGCATTCCAAACCTCCGGTTTGAAATATAAATTCAAATATGGCCCAGCAGCTTCGGCATTTAAAATTAACTTTGACGTACCGGCATTAATTTTCTCAGCAAACTCTGTAGCTAATTCATTAGGATTTTTTTTCATTTCCTTGGCGAAGACAAATAAGGGCAAAGCAAACTCACCTAGGTCAGCTTTTGGCGGATCGGTGAATAAAGTAATATCTACTACGATCTTTAATATTTTTTTCAACTCGTCAGCGAGTTGGTGTTTTATTGTACTCATATAAATTTTTACGTGTAATAAATGAGATGCCGGTATTACAGCCGACTACGAGGGCGCAAACCACTGCCTGTCATCTCTGGCTTGATCCGGGATCAAAGTATTTGCCTGTCACAATTCTCTCATGGTAGTGTTTCTGGTATAAAGTGAGCCGTGTCTATAATTCCCGCCTTCAATGAATTTACGGCGGACAAGCGATAACCTCAGCATGAAACGAGGAAATTTATTTTTTTTCATCACGAAGACGGTCCAACTTGGCAATAATATCTTCTTCATAGTTAATAATTTGTTGCTGTTTGTCCAAAATTTCCTGTTCCATGACCTGACTTTCTTCAAACTCAGACAACAATTCTTTTTCATCTTGATCAATATCTTTTTCCAGCCGCCGGAATAACGGCCGAGAGTGGAAAATTTGCAACAGAGCAAAAACTTGAGCGGCGAAAACAATCAGGATTATAACGGAGACAGCAATCAATGATAAAGACAAAATGCGACCGGCACTGGTTATCGGATAAACCGCAACCTCTTCACTAACCAGATTGTAAGTGCTTTCAATCATTCGGAATGAATCATTGAGTGAATGCACAGCTGGATTGGTGTTGAGCTCAGCAATATACAGTAACATGTCGAAAATTACAATTGAAAAAACAAAGGCAAAGACCAATATAGCCAGGAAAAGAATGTGTTTGCGTCTTTGATACTTGGGTTCCATGGGAGTTAGGGAATAGTAAATAGTAATAAGTAACTGGCAATAAGGGGATACAAAATTTCTTGTCATGCTGAACTTGTTTCAGTATCTAGAAATTTTGTTGTGTCAGCTATGCTTCGAGGAAAGAATACTCGAATTATTTGACCTTCCACCTCATCATGACAAGGTTAGATTACTTTTCAAAAGCAATGCGAGCAAAATGACGCTTGCCTTTTTGAATGACATCGCCGTCGCTAACTTCGAGTGAAACTCGATCGACTGGAATGTCATTGACCTTGACGGCGTTTTGTTCGATCTGGCGTCGGGCGTCTGATTTTGAACCAACTAAACCAGACTCAACCAAAGCGTCAACAATATTGCGATTGGTAATGATTTTGACTTCAATTTCGTCCGGTTGTTGTTTGTTTTTAAAAGTGTTAACAAAATTTTCTTCAGCCGCATTGGCCGTTTCCTCATCAAAATAAAATTTCACAATCTCTTTGGCTAGTTTCACTTTTAAGTCGCGTGGATTAACATCACTCTCTATTTGCGTTTCAACCTCTTTAACTTTTTCAATCGGAACGGTGGTGCAAAGTTCAAATCCAGCTACAATCATGCCGTCAGTCCAGCTCATAACCTTGCCAAACATATCATTGGGCTCGTCACTCAAAGTAATCATGTTACCTTCAGTTTTGCCCATCTTGGTACCAATGCTGTCAACCAAAAGTTTGTTGGTGACAACGAATTTTTCTTTTTTATCCATGGATTTCATTAAATCTCGACCAGCTAACATGTTGAAAGTCTGATCATTACCGCCAACTTCGCCATCCACATCCATAGCCACGGAATCATAGCCTTGCATTAGGGGATACAAAAACTCATGAAGACCAATTGGTTTGCCATCCTTAATTCTTTTATCAAACATATCACGTTCAAGCATTTGCTGGACTGTAAAGTTTGAAGCTAATTCGACCACTTCTTTGAAATTCATTTTATCGAACCACTTGCTGTTGTATTTGACCTCAACTTTGTTCTGGCCTTTAAAATCAAGAATTTTTGCGGCCTGATCTTTGTATTTTTTGGCGTTTTCAAGAACTTGCTTGCGCGTTAATGGTTGGCGGGTCGCTGATTTGTCAGTCGGATCTCCAATCATGGCGGTAAAACTGCCGATCAGTAAGATTACTTTATGACCCAACTCTTGAAAATGACACAACTTCATCATGCTAATGGCATGACCTAGATGCAAATCCGGGCCAGTGGGATCAATACCAAGATACAGAGTCAAACGCTCACCGCTTTTCAAGCGTTTTTCCAAAAATTCACGGTTGGGATACACATTCTCAACGCCGCGAGTTAATAAATCGTGGATTTTTTGATTGTCAGTATTGATAATCATATTTTGTTTATAAGTATATGCCGTCCTCCTTCGACAAGCCTGCCTACCGGCAGGCAGGCTCAGGATGACACGGCTGCTTTATTTTAGTTCTTCTAATTGTTTGTGAAGCAGAATCATCTTTTGTTCAGCTTCTTCATACTTAACCTGTTCGCCAGCGACAACACTCTTTGGAGCATTATCAACAAAGCTCTTATTGTCCAGTTTTTTCTTGACTGAGTTTACGTATTTTTTAATATCTTCCAATTCTTTTGATAATCTTTCTTTTTCTTGATCAATGTCAATCACTTCGGCCAGAGGAATATACAGTTCAATCGGACCGATAACCACTGAAGCTGACCGGTCTGGTTTGGCGGAGACAAATTCAATGGAATCCAACCGAGCCAGAGCTTTTACAATCTCTAAATTATCTGCCAGCATGGTTTCCTTGGCATTTGAATTGATCCGCAGTGGAATTTTTTTGCCGGGATCTATACGATATTCAGCTCGAACGTTTCTAATCTTGGTAATAGCTTCTGGAATAACGGCAAAAGCCGCTTCGAATTCCTGATCAACAATAGCTGACTTTACTTTGGGCCAAGAACTGACCATGACAGAGCTCTTCTCTCCCATTGAACGCCAGATTGCTTCCGTGACAAAGGGAATAAACGGATGCCACAATCGAAGTAAATTATTCAAAATATAAATTAAAATATCATCTTTTTTCTTTTCTACTTTGGCGATTTCCAAATACCAATCAGCAAAATCATCTCGGGTAAATTCTCGAAGCAACTCGGCCGCCTGAGAAAAGTTGTAATCAGCAAACAGTTGATTGACCGCATCGATCACCCGATTGAGTCGGGATAAAATCCAATCATCCGCGGCTGAGTGTGAAGGAACTGAATCAGAGTATTTGGCCTTGGATGACATGAAAATATAACGCGAAATGTTCCACAATTTATTGATAAAATTTCGATTTGATTCAACTTTTTCCAAATAAAAACGAGAATCATTGCCGGGAGTCACTCCGCTGATCAAACTCAAACGCAGGGCGTCGGTACCATATTTTTCTGCGATCTCAACGGGATCAATTCCATTGCCGGCTGACTTGGAAAACTTTTGACCTTTTTCATCGCGGAGCATGCCGTGAATATAGACATCTTTAAATGGAATTTCGTTTAAAGTATATGAACTCATCAAAATCATTCGAGCCATCCAGAAAAAAATAATCTCATATCCCATCTGCATCCAGCTGGTTGGGAAAAAATCTTTTAAGTCATGTGAATTATTTGGCCAGCCAAGTGTGGAAAACGGCCAAAGACCAGAACTGAACCAAGTATCGAGAGTATATTCATCTTGATAAACATCGTGAGAACCACACTCACAAGTTACTGGAGTGATTTTGATTTCAAAACTTTCGCCAGTGTCAGGATAACTCAAGTGGAAAATATCTTCATCACTAATGTTTTCATGTAAACCTTGAGCAGTTCGAGCAATATCACCGTGTGTCACAACCAAAACAGTCTCACCTGGATGCTCAAAAGCAATGTCGGTCAATGAAGCAAAGACGCGAGTTTTGAGCTCGTCAAAAGACTCAATGCCATGAGGATTGTCATGATGCCAGGCAGAAAATTTGGCCCGTGTCTGGTTGAAACCATCACCAACGTCAGGACTGCCTTCAAAGTCACCAACGCCGACTTCTCGTAAACGATCATCGTATTCTATTTCTAATTTTAATTTTTCAGCAAAAATCTCAGCCGTTTCCTTGGCTCGTTCCATATCTGACGAGTAAATGGCATTGATCTGGGGCATTTTTTTGACAGCAGCGAGAACTTGTTTACGGCCCTTTTCTGTCAACCGGTTGTTAACTTTGCTAACATCGGAATTTAAATAATCATTGGCATTGCTGTCAGCTTCGCCGTGTCGCTGTAAAATAATGGTGCATTGTTTGGCGTCAGAAACTACTGATTCCTGACAATCGCGACAATACCAAACCGGGATTCGATGTCCCCACCAAATCTGGCGTGAGATACACCAGTCACGCAAATTATCAATCCAATTGAAATAGAGTTTTTCAAATCTTTTGGGCGTTACCCTTACGACTTTCTTCTTGTCACCATCAAGCCCAGTGGTAACGGCCTCTTTCATCAGCAGCTTCAATGATTTGCCTCGGTTGGGAATTACAGCATTAACATCCACGAACCACTGAGTCATTGGCAAAGCTTCAACAACATCACCAAAACGATCTGAAGTACCGACATTCTGACTAATCTCTTCTTCGGAAATAAATAAGTCGTTATCTTTGAGCCAAGTAATAAACTTTTGCCGAGCGGCAAGCACATCCAGCCCATGATAATCCGGACCGGCTTCGGCGGTCATTTGGCCGTCGGGACCGATAACAGAAATCAAATCGATTGGATTACCATCAGCTTTTTGTTTCTCATACATTTCAAAATCAATCGGACTGTGCGCCGGAGTAACACCGACCGCACCGGTACCAAACTCAGGATCTATATTTTCATCGGCAATAACTTTGAGTTTCAAAGGTTTAATAGCGCCAACATCTACAATAAAATTTTCACCAATATATTTTTTGTAGCGCTCATCGTTGGGGTTAACTGCAATCGCGGTATCGCCCAACTTTGTTTCTGGTCTGGTGGTTGAAATGGCAAATGGCAAGTCATCACTGTATTTAAAAGTGTATAATTTGGCTTCTCGTTCAATATGAACCAATTCGTCATCAGAACAGGTTGATTGCCCTTTGACCGACCAGTTGACCACTCGATAACCTTTGTAAATCAAACCGTCATGATACATGCGATAAAAAACTTCGTTCACCGCCTCACTGCGTTCAGCATCAAAAGTATAAGCCAAACGTGACCAGTCACAACTGGTGCCCATTTTTCTAATCTGACTTAAAATTGTAGACTTTGATTCTTCAGCGTAAGTTCGGATTTCTTGAAGCAATTTTTGGCGACCAAACTCTTCGCGAGGGTTTTTAATCCCCTTCTCAACCAACAGTCTTTCTACTTTGGCCTGAGTAGCCACGGCAGCATGATCGGTACCGGGCAACAATAATGTTCTTTTGCCTTGTAGGCGTTGATAACGAGTCATTATATCCATCAAAGCATTTTCCAAGGCATGGCCCAAATGCAAAACGCCCGTCACGTTTGGTGGCGGCATCAAGATAGAATACGGTTCTCCATCAGGATGAGTTGTATCGGGATTAAATAAATCTTGTTCTTCCCACAAACGATAAATATCGGCCTCAAATTCTTGAGGATTATAGGCTTTTGATAATTCTTTCATAATTTTACAGTCTGTTTGAAACAATAATTTTCGCTAATAATTCTCTTAAATTTTAGCATGAGCTTCACAAAAATACAAGATAATTCTGTATTTTTATCAACTTTCTCCAGCAAATTGACGAGGAAACCACTTTATTGGTTTATAAACAACAATACGCTTGACAGTTTATGAGAATTTAACTAAGATCATAGATTCACAACAGATCTCACACTACACTTTTTTGATTTTATATCAAAGTAGGATAAAATATACATATAATTAACTCTTGGTCCCTGAGTCTGCAAGAAAATATGGCCCTGAATGAAACCCAACAACTGTACGAAGCCCTCAAACAATCAGAAAACACTCTGATCACTTTTCGTCATGATCACAACGGTGATGCGATAGCTGCTAGCTTGGCATTGTCGTTGTTTTTTAATAAACTGAATAAAAACCATGAGATTGTTTGTCATAATTTTGATTGGCCAAAAACCTATGAGTTTTTGAAACAAAATAATACTATTGAGACCTACTTGAAAAAATTACGCAAATTTGTTATCAGTGTTGACATCACAAATACACCGGTTGATAATGTTTACCACGAAGTCAAAGATAATAAACTAAACATTCATATTGAGCCAGAAACCGGCCTCATCAACCAAGAAACAATTCAGACCATGAATACTGACTATCGACATGATTTGATCATTACTCTAAATACGCCGGACTTGGAATCACTGCACAATGTTTATGAAAATCATACTGATTTCTTTTATCACACGCCAATATTAAATATTGATCACTCAACTGACAATGAACATTATGGGCATTACAATTTGGTCCATGTGACGGCGACATCTGTGTCTGAAATTGTGTATAATATTATTGAAAAGATTGACAGCTCACTCATTGATGAGCAAATCGCAACCTGTTTGTTGACTGGAATGGTGGAAAAAACTCGAAGTTTCAAAACTCCAAATGTAACACCACGAAGTCTGCAAATTGCCAGTGAATTAGTGGCTATCGGTGCTGATCGCGACACCATAGTCAAGCAACTTTATCATACAAAATCAGTTGAGATGTTGAAATTGTGGGGGCGAATATTACAAAAACTAAAGTCAAATGACGCGCAAGATATTGTCTGGTCTTCAGTAAAAATTGATGACTTCAACGTGACAAAAACTACACCGGAGCACTTGGCTGATGTGATTGATGAGCTGATACTGAATATTCCAACTATCAATCTGACTGTTTTATTTTATGAAACATCTGAAGGAAATAATGCCTTGATCAAAAGTGAGAACTCGATAAATTTACTTGAAGCTTTGACTGATTACAAACCAACCGGAAATAAAAATGTAGTCAAAATAAAATTAAAGGAAAGTAAACCCGAAGATATTATTTTTCATCTTCAAGGATTGATCAAAAGCCCGACCCCTTCACAAAAATAAACATTTGTGCTAAAATAGCTACGTGTTTACATGAAAATTTAGGGTCCGTAGCTCCCTCCTTCGCTCTCTCGAGCTTCGGCGGGCAAGCAGTTGGTATGGCTGCTCAACTTCGCTACGGGAAATCGTTTGACAATTAAGGGCCCGTAGCTCAGTTGGTCAGAGCACCACGCTTATAACGTGGGGGTCATGGGTTCAAGTCCCATCGGGCCTACCAGGTACCAGACGGTACCTGGCATCGCCGCCCTAATTCAAATCGAAAACAATGACTGGGGGCAATTAGCTCAGTTGGTTAGAGCGCATCATTGACGTTGATGAGGTCAGAAGTTCGACTCTTCTATTGCCCACCATAAAAGCACTTACAGAAATGTAAGTGCTTTTATATTTTTGAGATACTTTTTATCGTTTATTGAGCCGGTTGTATTCAGCAATCACTTCTGGATAATCTCCAATAAAAGCTTCGGTGAATGGACAGTCTCCCATACAGCTAGGGCTCCAATAATTCAAACTACCACGAGACTCTAATTGAAACTGACCTGTTCCATTTTGTTGTTCTCCGGAATAAACACTAGTGATGTGATATGCTTCGCCATTCTTACTTGGGACCTCGATAATCAAAGAAGTCAGATCAGAACTTTCATATGCAATGAATGGATTGATAAATTTTTCGTTCAACTCTGCTTTCTCAGCATCTGTCAGTAGTCCTGGCCGGATAAAGGCGACTGCTGGAAGATCCAAATGATCATATTTGCAAACGGTGGCTTCTGATTCAGTCGAATCGTTTTTATCTTCAACCACGCCCTCTTCTTCTACATCAACTTCATCAGGTTCAGTTATGGCGTTGCCGGTTTCTTCACAATAAAAAATCGGCTCATCCACATCTAAAAATTGCCAAACAACTACACCTGAGAGCAAGACACTCAAAACAATAAAAATAATCCCAACAATCATCCAAGTCTTTGATGTCTGGGCGACTGTTGGCTCAGGTGTTGGTAAATTTTCTTCCATAGTTTTTTTATTTTAGTATTAATTGTTCAAATTATAACATATTCAAACATTATAATTAAATCTATACATTGGCTGACAAAATGACTATTTTAAGATAACATATAATATTCCTCACCAAAGGAAGGGAGAAAAATTATGCCTCAGAATTATCAAGCAAAAAAGCGAAAACGGCAACCGCTTGAAAAAATTGTATTAAATCGGACTATCAATTGCGGAAATTGCATCGTTCTTGCAGGTTAGCCATTCTACAGTTTTTCATGATATCAAAGAGATGAGAAAGGATCACAATTACTCTGGGCGAGTTCGAACCAAAAAAGCAAAATACGCTTCTATTCTTCAAGCTTATGCTTGAGTCGCAACCGGCTGGAGACACCTACAATCTTCTGAAGATAAAGAAATCAAACCGATTTTGGCTGAATGGTTGAATGAGAATTCTATTTTGGCCACGATCAAAGGATTGATTCTGGCGACTGATCTGCTTCAAATCCCGCTATATTCTCCTCGATATCAGAATCAGGCTGAACTACTGGCAAATCTCACAGGAATTCAATTGAGATCAAATACTTCTGACTTGATTGATCGGGTAAATAATTGGTGGCAAGATATAATGATTGAATTTTCTGTTGATATGCCGCCACTACCAACATCTCATGAAGAGCTATGCCAAATTTTGGCTACTCGATGGCTGGCTGACAACTGGCAAGGGATTATGCCCATCTGGGATCTTCTCACATTTCTCAAGCTAAAGAATCTGTTATCGGAGCTGGAAAACCGTGAAGCCAGAGTCATAAAATTAAGAATTGGACTTGTTGGTGAGGAAAAGAAAACGCTTAAACAAGTTGGAGCTAAACTGCTGCTGACAGAAGAACGAATTCGTCAGATTGAAGCCAAAGCTCTGAGAAAATTAAGATGGAGACTACAGAAACAGAAATTGACTATCATATATCAGCCAATTGGAAACGCTTTGGAGCGAGAACTGGCAAAACGTCAAAATGAAAAAGATCAAGCTGAAGTGATCAAGACAACTCTTGTTTTTAAACCATCACAATTCAATGCCCTGTTTGGCAGTATCGACAGATTGGAGCTGAGTGTCAGAAGCGCAAACTGTCTATACAATACTGATATCAAGCTGGTTGGTGAATTGGTGCAGATGACTGAAGCACAACTACTTTCCTCTAAAATCCTTGGACGAAAATCACTAAAAGAAATCAAGGAAGTTTTGGCTGAAATGGAATTGTCATTGGGTATATATCTGGATGAGGAAACAAAAGAGCTGCTAAAAAAGCAGCGTAAAAATTTACAATGATTAAACTGATATAATATCAGTTTTTTTGTATCAAAAAACCCTGAAGTAGAAATATTTCATATTTCTCTTCAGGGCGAACTAAGCCGTTTTATTAGCAGCTTCAATCTTTATAGTCTTCGGGGAAAGGATAAGGATCAAGTCGAACTTCTTGTAATTGATGCAACATCAATGCTTTGAATTGTTTCAAAAATGCCACATACGGGCGAGCCAATTCCCTGGCCTTGGGCAGGCGAATCCAGTCTTCCCATTCGAGTGAACTCAAGACGTCGCGAAGTACGGATTTGGGATTACGGTAAGTGGCTGTGGGATCAAACTCTGAAATGAAAAGCGGGTTAAATGCCGGGAGCTCGTTGAAGTGTTGTCCGGAACGAATGATTACATTAGGTCCAAGATTCGCCAATCTGTCGGCATCTTTTAAGGTCACAGTAACGGAATCATCATTTGGGTCATTCAACTTACTATGTTGCATCACGGCATTGATAACTAGCTGCGCGTTCACCTTGTCAAGAGCAGTCCAACCGGCAATGTAGGCGGAAACCTTGTGATGAACAATCTCAGCCGGAAATAGATGATCTGTATTGTGACAGATACCGGCGATCCAAGCCAGCACTCCGACTTCATCACTTTCCGCAATCATCAGAGCATACTCAGCTACCATAAAGGCGTGGAGAAAATCATGGTGTCCGCCAGCAAAACCTTGCCGGACATGATCAAACCGAACCTTGTTGATCAAAGACGCATATTTAGTCCTCAATTGATCAGACATAAAGCCCTGCCTTTCCTCTTGTGGTGACAATAAGTCATCCTATCAGATGAACAACTTTCTGTCCAATCAAAAAACTAAGCCGTTCGCTTAGTTGATAATTAACTCAAGGAGCCGGTGACTGCAGCCAGAATCTCCTGCCCCCGCTTACGACCGATATTCTTGATATCGATCAAATCAACCAGAGACCAACCACGCAGCTGACCGACAATAGTAATGCCGGCCTCTGCTAGGGGCTTGATGTGATGACCGGTCAGTGAAGTCAGTTCACGAAGGCGATCTACCGGTGTGCTCATGAGGTCAGGCTTAATGACGATGACATGTTCGTCGCCGACAGCGTCCTCTTCCTTGACTACGACCGCAGCCTTGTTTACCTTACGTTCGCGCATGGTCTCCCAATCTTCATAAGTGACGATCTCACCAGAATCAATGAACTTGAGCAAACCATTTTCGATCGCTTCGAGAAGCTTGGCGTTGTCGACCTTGAGAATTCCCAGATCAAATAGCTGCTGCAGACCAAAGAGCTTGGCTGCCTTGGTCATTTCGAGCAGATAAGAAACTGAATCCTGAAGAATGACGCGCAGCTTGCCAACCCGAGTGAAACGATAGCGCTTGAAGACGTCCGGATCATCCAGCCAGCCGGTTGGATTCTTGCCGACGAAGGCGCGAAGCCACTCCTTGGCTGTCTCCACCGGCTCCTTGAGCACGGACAAAGCCTCCAAACCACGCTGAAGTCGTCTGGCATTGGACACAAATTCACGCATCAAATTGTCTGGCAGATCACTGCCCTGAATATTCAGTGCATCGAGCTGAAGCTGCTCGATCTTCTAATCCAGCATAGCCCGCTCGGCCAAAGCGGTCTGAAGATTGAGGAGTCTACCAACCTCAGCAAAATCCCGAGTCATCACAGCCAACTTGGCCTTAGCCTTGCTGACTTTTTCTTCAGCCTTGGCAATCTTTCTTTCCAATGAAGCGCGCTTCTTGGCAGGCAATTCCTCGTCCAGAAGCTCTCCCTGAAGTTGCACCAGCGCATCCGAAGCAACACTAATAACAGTATCTTGCTTGAGAATTCGAGCCTGAAGATCATCGCGCTTTTCTCGAATTGTCATGGCTAATTGACCTCCTCTGGTCATGGTGGGTGAATAACAATATTACCATAATTTTTAAACCTTGTCAATACCCATGGAGTAAAATGGCTTTTCGAAAATATGGGTCAATAATTTGGAAATAAAGGCCGATGTTTGCTTGATTATCTCCCTATTGAATATAACCCGAGACAACATCTCTTGATCATCATACAAAAGACGACTGAGTATTATGCTTTCTTTGGAGACCGAATGCTTGGTAATGTTGCAGGTCT
This sequence comes from Candidatus Falkowbacteria bacterium CG10_big_fil_rev_8_21_14_0_10_39_11, assembly GCA_002773615.1. Lineage (GTDB taxonomy): Bacteria > Patescibacteriota > Patescibacteriia > UBA11705 > UBA11705 > UBA11705. The sequence goes on along the minus strand of PFAP01000001.1, from coordinate 5,096 downwards.
TGCAAACTAGACCATTATTAATAAAAGAGAAATAAGGATGCGTGACGTTGTTTTTTTGACAGATGACGCATTGATACAATTCCGGTCGGTAGCCAAGAATCTCAATAGTCTTGAGATAAAAAAGTAACTTCAGAACGGCTTGATAATCTTGATTGGGATTAGAGATATATGAATCAACAGTTTTGGTAAGCAATGACCAAATGGCTGGGTCTGCTTCATGACCAACAATCGCTTTGTCTAGAAACTCAATCAGACTGGTGAAAAATTTGTAATCTTGAATGTTGTCGCAAGGAAATTTTTGAATCAAACGAGCTTGGGCCAGGCGATCAATTCTTTTACCTCGAGCGATCATCAAATCGACCAAACCAAACGAAGAGAGATGGCCGGCCAATTTACTGGTAATTTTTTTACTACTCGTGGCGATGGCTTCTACCTTGCCAAAATCTTGAGTATAAAAAGAAAAAAGACTGTCATTTTCCCTCCAGTCTTTGCGTTTGATTACGATTCCAATTGTTTTGTAGGTTGAGTTCATGAAAACACGTGAACATTAAAGCGTTAAAACATAAAAACAACTCCCTGAAGGCGACATTCCGGAATGTCGCCTTCAGGGGATTATTTTTTGTCGAAATATGTTTGCAAAATGGCGGCAGCCGCCACTTCATCATCGCTGACTTTTTTGGAACCTTTAAATTCACGAGCTAGACTGGCGGCATACTTGGTAGACAAACGTTCGTCTTCAAAGTAAACAGGCAAACCAAGAGATTCAATTTCTTTAACAAAAGTATGAAAACTTTGCTCCCGTTTTGCCTCACCGGCGAGGCTAATAGGATGTCCAATAACAAAAGCCTCTGCCTGTTCACTAATTATCAGTTCTGATAGTTTCTCAATAATTTCAGACAAACTGTGATAACTCAAAGTCAAAATCGGACTGGCGAATTTTGTTTCGTCAGACCCGATAGCAATTCCAATTTTTGCGGTGCCCCAATCGAGGCCGATGTAGTGCATATTTTAAAGTAAAAGATACAATGCTATTTATTTGATTCAATGGTTTTATTATCTTTTTTTTCTTTAACTCTCGGCACCTGGCCAAAACTTGAAGCTAAGCCCAAGTACAGCAACTATTACTCTCAAAAAAATGAGCCGATTTTTTTAAAACAATATAAAATATTTTTCATATCAAAAACTTTCGTATGATTATACTTTACTCTGCGGTAATAATTTTACAGCCATTTTTGGTAACGGCGAAAGTGTCTTCCCAGTGTGAAGCTCGACGATTGTCTGAAGTGCGGACGGTCCAATTGTCGTCCAGTGTAGTAATGTTAAAGTGACCGGCGGTAATCATCGGTTCGGCCGCCAAAACCATCCCTTCTTTTAATATCAAATGGTAGTTTGGGATAACATAATTTGGTAATTGAGGTTCTTCGTGAACTTCATGTCCGACTCCATGACCAACAAGTGATCGAACTACGCCAAAACCACTAGACTCAATAAATCGCTGAACTTCCTTGGCAATATCATGCCAATCAACTCCTGGTGCGACTCGAGACTCAATTATTTCAAGGGCTTTACGACTAACCTCAATCAATCGGACCGAATCCGCATCAACTAAACCGACAGTAAATGTACGCGCCATGTCAGTATACATGCCATTGTCTGATGGGTATTTCATACCGATATCCAAGCTGATAATATCACCTTCTTCTAAAACGGTCTTTTGGTTTGGGATGCCATGAACAACTTCGGCGTTTAATGAGGTGCAAAGAGTACCGGGGAATGGTGGCTGACCATAGTTTTTGAATGCAGGTAGACCACCGGATTCATAAATCAGTTTCTCTGCGGCCTTGTCCAAGTCCCAAGTTGAAACTCCTGGCTTGACCATATCTCCAAGGCGCATCATTATATCAAAAAGAATTTTCCCGCCATCGCGTAAAACCTTTATCTCTTCAATTGTTTTTAATCTGATCATAAATTATTTTACTGGTATTTTTATTTCATGATCTTGTTCCTGCTTAAAATCTATAATGGTAAATTTATCAAAACCTTCGTCAGGCGTTGGTTCTTCAAGCATCTGATACATTCTTTGTAAACCTTGCAAAGCCCCCTCATTGAACTGACCTACTCTTTCACCACTTTCATGAGATTTGATGGCTCTTTGTATTATAACTTCCAATGGCGTCCTCAAATATAGGGCTTGTACTTTCACCTCATCGGATTTTAAATTTATAACTCCTTGTCTAGTAGCTCTCTGAAGGTTGGTCGCGTCGTAAAAAATTTTTTGACTGTCTGAATGCTCAACCAAGTCGTTGAGTCTTTCATTTAAAATTTCAATCGCAACTTTGTTTTTAACGGCAAAGACATCTCTGCTCGTCGGACTCTCCAAGATTGCCAAATCGCGTTCAACCTGCTTTTTGAACCTTGAAGAATCAATAATTTTTTTTAGCTCATCGTCACGGCTTATTACCGTAAAGCCTTTGTCTTGATACTCTTTTGCCAATCTGCTTTTACCAGAAAAAGGCAATCCTATTGTAGTAACAATCGTTTTCATAATGATTACACTTTGATGGCTTTCATGATATCAGCATGAACTTTATCAATTGACTGATTGCCGTTTATTTTGACGAATTTTAATTTGACTACTTTGTGAGTTTTGAAATATTTGATTACCGGTTCGGTCTGGTTGTGATAAGCTTTTATTCGGTTACGAATAACCGGCTTGCGAGAATCCGTTCGAATATATAATTTTTGGCCACACTTGTCGCAAAGGCCATGCTTTTTTGGTTTGTTGTATTTGATATGGTAAGTTTCACCACAAGTACAACTACGTCGTCCATTGATACGCTCGACGATTAATTTTTCTGGTAAGGTGATTTCAAGAAAATAAGTATCGATTTTATGTTTATTCAAATAGTCAGCCAGCTTTTCAGCTTGAGCTTCGGTCCGAGGATAACCATCGAATAGAATATCCTTGCTATTCTTTTTCAATGCGGCATATACACGTTTGTCGACAAATTCGTCTGGCACAAATGCACCATGACTAATCAGCCCCTCAATTAGCATTCCAACTTCTGTGTCTTTTTTGGCTTCTTTTCGCAAAAAAACACCAGGCTGAATAACTTTTAACTTTAACTCCTCTACTAAAAACTCACTTTGGGTTCCCTTTCCGGCCCCGGGAGGGCCGACCAATATATATGCAGTTTGCTTAAGCATAATTGACTTTAATTATTACATGATAAATATATCAGGAAATGAGCCTGGCGTCAAAGTTGCCCTAATGACAAACAAAAAAGACCAGTTTGTTACTGATCTTGGAAATCTTAGAAATTACACACGATATTGTCGATCGGCGGCCAGGTAAACAGATACTCCGCGTACGGGAACTGCATCACCTCGCGCAGATACCACTCGACAGCCCACTCAGCCTGGTAACGATTCATGTCGTAGCTATTGACGATAATGTCCGGCAGGTACGGCAAGTCAGCAGGGATGACGTCGCGATCCTCAAGGTATTCATCCTGCTCCTGCATAATGAACTTCTCACCCTGACGAATCCGAGTCAACCAAGCCTTGACCTGAAGCAAAGACTTCACGTCCCAGGCAATGGCCTCCTCACGAGTCCAGCCAACCTGATCATTGATACTACTGTCAATCCGGTCCCTCATCATACCATAACGGTGAAGCTGAGCCTCACCAGAGAGCCAATTGATGTCATGGACCGTAATCCAAAACTTCTCATAACTGTCGCCGTGCCACAAGGACACGTGCAAATCATCCCAACAGACACAAGCCCTACGATCCACGGCCAGCACACTATGAGACTTGATCCGGACACGCTTTTTGGTACTCATGGTACCTCTCCTCTGGTAGTTGGGTGGCTGAGAAAACCGCCTCCCGCCAGAGGATAAAAAACATTTGCTGCATGCTTCCCTCCTTGGAGTTAACTAAGAAATTATACTATATCTCATCGACTTTGTCAACCAAAACAAAAAACACCAGTTTGGTGTTTAAGATTTGAAATCCAGTCCTGCACGACGTTCAAACCGAAGACGATAGAATGAACCGTCACGATTCCAGACCAACCGATTGAAACTGACGTCTTCTCGATTGAAACCCTTGGGGAGAGAATGGTCAGTGTCAAGAATAACTGTAGCGTTGGGTGATACATCCCCGACCGAACGAAAATCCTCTTGAGTCAGCCATCTGATTCTAAGGTTACGGTAATAAACCTGAAGAGCAGTTTCAATTTTGCGCTTGAGCTGTTGACTGTGCTCCTGAATGACAACCCAGACTTCATGTGTCAGTCTCATCCAACCCCCTCTGTTTGTGTTGCCGGCTGATTTTCAATAGCGCGCATGTCACGGATATAATCCTGCTTCAGCTGAGTTCTCTGGGTTTCGAGCTGATAACGCTGATTCTGAATTCTACGTCGATGCACATCATAAAGCGCTGAAACCATAATAGCAAAACCGGCCAAAATAATAAGGCCATAGGAAAAAACAAACTGAAGTGCATCAGGGAGGTTATTGTAAAGCTCAACTGCATGACGGCTGTTGCTACCGTCAGCAAAGAAAACCAACAGCATAATAACGGTCATAATGGTGACACCGATAAGTGTGCTTCTGAGCATCAAGACCTCCTTCGGTTGATTTGGTTTGAAATTGCTAAAATAAGAAAATACGAATTCTACCCAATTCCAAATCAATTCGACGGTTACGATTAAACATTTTTGAATCCTGAATCAAATCTTTCAGAAATTCTCTACACGGTGGAGACATCATCTTCCACCATAAATCCTGCTGCATACGACGAATCTGGAGCTCGGCCAGCTGACTTTGATACATGGGTTCACCGCGATTTTTAATCCCCAGCTTCTTGACCAACTTAGCGTCTGCTCCAGTCAATGTCCACCAGAGTGAATATTTGGCTCGAGAACGAAGTTCGGTGATTTTGGTTACCTGCGACATGCTCCATCCTGGGTGAATGTACTGGTAAGGTTATCATAAATAATTATCTTTGTCAACATTTGTGGCATTGCAGCGTCAAGTTTACACTTGCCAGTTCATTTAATCGTTCCATAGGCGTTTTACCGTCCATCCCTA